>NZ_JBDNJQ010000018.1:0-70636 GCF_051172895.1 Nostoc sp. CALU 1950
GCCCCTCTGCAATCCCTACGCCGCTTACCTTTCAGCTTAACTTAGTGCCATTCGGCTTAAGACCTATCGCAGGATGGCTTCTGGCTAAATACCCAGAGCTGCTCGAGTTTCGGGGCCCACAACACCATCTACAAGTAGACCTTTACTTTGCTGAAAGCTTCGGACTCGGCTAACAGTTTCTTGACCATAAATTCCATCAACTCTAAGATTACCTAAAGCTGTTTGAACATCTCTGACAAGCTGACCTCTAGAACCAGGGGTAAGAATCACCGAACCGCCAACGCCACCAGGTCTAGTCACAGGAGGATTGCTAGGTCTATCACCAACCCATCGGGAAAAAACGTATCTACCCGTAGAAAGCCTAGCAAAACCGTTTTCATACCTTTCAATAGCTGGAAGTGTAGTGCCATTTGGTACACAATCTACATAGGAATAGTTGGTGCTTGGGCCTGTACGGATACGTAAACAACTGCCGTTAGTTTTTACATAAGCAGCCGAACTCATTTGAATTTGAGTAACAGCAGCAAGTAATACACCAACACCAGCTAAAGCTAGCCAAGCCGAAGATTTAAACAGTTTTTTCCAATTTAATTTATATTTGCTGTTTCCCGATTCCTCTTTTTTAGTAATAACTATGTCAGAAGATTTAAGAGGTTTTTCCCCATTGAATTGAGATTTAGGAGGATTATAATTGCTGTTTCCAAATGCCTCTTCTTGAGCAATAAACATGTGGGAATAAGCAAGATATTCCATAATATGCTCCTCTATATGCAAAAATGAGTACTCACAGAGAATAACCAAGTATTTCTCTGTATTGATTGTTAGTATATTTTATATCACTATCTTTCAACAGGTTTTTACTGGTAGCGAAATTAAGAAAAAATAAAATTAGTCAAAATATTCCTGAGAAAATGCGATGTCTACGACGGGCTACACCAAGGCACTGATTTAGGATCAAAATCACCAGGCATTAGTATAATCCGTAATAGACATCGCATTCTCAAATTAAATTTAATTTAAATTTAGTTAAAGCTTTCTTCCTTACTGGCTCCTTCCTTATGCATCCAAATATGTCAAGCGTATTGTTCGAGTCCAGTTAAACTAGCAACAGTAGAAGCTAAATCGTCTAAGTCTATCGGCTTGCATAGGTACATATCATAACCTGCTAATAGGGCACGTTTCTGGTCTTCGTCAAAAGCAGATGCCGTCATAGCAATAGCTGGAATCTTTCTCCCTCGCTTTGCTTCCAGATTTCTGACCTTCAAGAGCAGTGAGTAGCCGTTTTCATCTGGTAAATAAATGTCACTAATTAGAATGTCTGGTTTAAACAATGACACTATTGCTATAGCCTCGGCTGCTGAAGCAGCCGCAATAACCTGTGCTCCGTCTAATTCAAACAGAAAGGTAAGTAATGTTCTCGTATCAGGGTCGTCATCAACAACGAGCAATCGTAGGCCTTTAAAAGAGATCGATTGATTAGACATTCTCTCACCGCCATGTAGAGGAAAGACTTAGAGTAGCAATTACATCAAATGGCACGTGTTTGTAAATGTCATTTGATGCATACTTTACTAAATCTTAATGGAACTAACTAGCAAGCGTCTGTCCGGTTTCAGACATAGCAAGTTACATTGATCCACTGGGATTCACTGGCGATCGCGCCTTGGTTGATTCCCCAGCAACCGAGCAAATTCGTTTTGGATAACCCGATAACACTCGCAGGAAGTTGCTTCCAAATTCTCTCGGTTCAGGATGTTAATTTGACCACGTTGGTAGCGAATCATTCCGGCTCGGCTGAGGGTGCTAGCCGCTACTGTCACACCGGAACGCCGTACACCAAGCATCTGGGCGATAAATTCTTGCGTGAGCGGAAAATTCTCAGATTCCAAACGGTCAGAAACGGTGAGAAGCCAGCGAGCCAGCCGCTCCTCTAGGGTATGAAGACGGTTGCAAGCACATCCTTGTGTAAGTTCAGAGTATACAGCTCGTATATAGCGCAGCAACAGGTTTTGAATAGCTCCGCCCCGATCGAACTCGGTTTTCAGTACATCTGCATCCATCTGCATTCCAATGCCCGAAACTTGTACAAACGCTTTTGTGGTTGTTGTGTTGCCTCCTAAAATAATTGGGATACCCACCATGCCTTCATTGCTCACTATCCCAACTTCCACCATCGATCCATCTTTCATACTAGTGACTATAGAAACCACTGCGTTTTGGGGAAAATAGACTTGTGTGATTGGTTTTCCTGGTTCGTAAATGACTTGACGAGTGGGAAGTGAAACTAACTTCAGGTGCGGAACAAGACGCTCATAATCACTGGCTGGCAAAGCCGCAAGTAACTTATTTACTTGCGGCTTAAGAGTGTTTTCACTCACTGAACATTAAAAAATAAATTTGCTCAAAATACTTTAAATCAAGTTATTTTCGCGAGTCTGTCCGGTTTCGCACACATAACTCAAAAAAATTTTTGTGTAGTCTCGTTCCCAGCCTCCAGGCTGGGAATGTATTTAAAAGAGGCTCTGCCTCTTGTCAAGCTACTGGAGGCGGAGCCTACCAGAATGGGTTTCCAGCCTAGAGGCTGGGAACCAGTCATAGTAAGGGCTGTATCTTTTTTTAGTGCCATTCCACTTTCAATCAAGTTACTTTCACGAGTCTGTCCGGTTTCGCACACATAACTCAAAAAAATTTTTTGGCTCGGTTACTGGGCAAAAAGCCCAGTAACCGAGTAAATTCCTTTTGTATAACTTGATAACATTCACAGGAAGTTGCTTCCAAATCCTCTCGGTTCAGGATGCTAATATGACCACGTTGGTAGCTGATCATTCCAGCTCGGCTGAGGGTGCTAGCCGCTACTGTCACACCAGAACGACGTACACCCAGCATCTGGGCGATAAATTCTTGCGTGAGTGGAAAATCTTCTGATTCCAGACGGTCAGAAACGGTGAGAAGCCAGCGAGCCAGTCGTTCTTCGAGTGTATGGAGACGGTTGCACGCAGCTCCTTGCGCCAGTTCAGAGTATATAGCTTGTACATAGCACAGTAGAAGAGTTTGAATCGCTCCACCCCGATTGAATTCGGCTCTCAGTACATCTGCATTCATCTGCATAGCAGCACCCGGAATCTGCACAAATGCTGTTGTGGTTGTGGTGTTATCTCCTAAAATTACCGGGATACCCACCATGCCTTCATTGCTCACTATTCCAACTTCTGCCGTTGAGCCATCTTCCATAGTGGTGACTATAGAAACGACTGATTTATCAGGAAAATAGACCTGTGTGATCGGTTCGGCTGCTTCGTAAAGGATTTGGTGAACTGAGAGTGTAACTAGCTTTAGATGGGGGACAAGACGTTCATAATCACTAGTTGGCAAAGCTGCAAGCAGCTTATTTGGTGGTTGCTGAAAGAGGTTTTTATCTAATGACATTAGAAGTCACTCTCCTTAAGGTCGGTGACTTTAGAAAAGCCAACTTAGGGCACAAGGCAAGAATTAAAGAATCTGATCCTAATGTCAAAAGGTGTATTCTCTAAAGGAACACGGGGACAATCTAAAAAATCTTAAATGGACACACTTATTTGAGTCTATGCGGTTTCGTACATAGAAGCTTAAAAAAAAACTTATTTTTGTGGTTTATTGGGCTTATTAGCCAATAAACGAGCAAATTCATTTTCTATAATCTGATAACATTCGCAGGAGGTTTTTTCTAATCCCTCACGATTCAGGATGTTAATTTGACCACGGTGGTAGGTGATCATTCCGGCTTCGCTCAGAATGTTAGCTGCTTCGGTGACACCAGCGCGACGTACACCCAACATCTGTGAGATAAATTCTTGGGTGAGCGGAAATTCTTCTGATTCCAGACGGTCAGAAACTGTCAGCAACCATCGAGCCAGCCGCCTCTCTAGTTTATGAAGACGGTTACAGGCAGATCCTTGTGCTATTTGAGTATATACACCTTGCACGTAGCGCAGCAGCAGGCTTTGAAGGGCTGTAGCCCGATTGAACTCGCTCCGGAGTATATCTGCATTCATCTGCATGGCACTGTCTGGAATCTGCACAATTGCCGTTGTGGTTGTGATATCGTCTCCCAAAATTACCGGGATACCCACCATACCTTCATTGCTCACTAAACCAGCTTCCACTGTCGAACCATCTTCCATAGTGGTGACTATAGAAACCACTGCTTTATTAGGAAAATAAACCTGTGTGATCGGTTCGCCTGCTTCGTAAAGTACTTGCCGATTTGAGAGCGAAACCAGCTTCAGGTGTGGAACAAGACGCTCATAGTCAGCGGGTGGAAGAACTGCTAGCAGATTGTTTATCGGTTGCTCAAGAACATTTTTGTTGAATGACATTAGGATTATCCTGAATGTAGCCATTTTTAGAAAGGGTAACTCCAGGCATAAGGAGAAAAAGCAAGAGTCTAATCCTAATGTCAAAAGGTGTATTTCCTAAAAAAAAGTTGTAATAAAAATTTGGGATTTTTATACTTATATCTATAATCTAACATAGCAACATTAGCTATTTATAGGAGTGAAAAATATAAATTTTTTCCAATAAATTAGACAGATATCTAAAGGATCTATATCAAAACTGTGACAAAAGTAATAGGAATTAGTATAGAAAATATTAAGTACATACCAGAGCGCATAACTATTTTGGCATTGCTAAATTCTGGCTTTAGAAAGTTAATAGAAAGTATAAAAAATCAGCAGTTTCCCTCAAAGTAAGCAACCTCAACAATCAAATTTGCTAAATTTTACTGTAATTACAGTTGCGATCGCATAATTAAATAAAATTATATAGAGGTTCTCAGTTGAGTCCAATACAGACCTAACCCCCAGCCCCTTCTTTACAAGGCAGGATTTACGCAATTTTTAATGGGTTTCCAATTTTCTAGCTGATCCTGGTTGCGGTTATAGCTAAGGTAAAGGTAAAGAGAGAATTTTTTACTTTTAGCTCCTTAGCCTCTGTGAATAACTTGACGACAAATAAACTATCTACACCCCAGTTGTTTAAAGGCATTGCACTATTTACACCTGGAGGAGATTTAATTTACTGCATCGACCCTAGCAAACAAGGTCGATGGCACTTGCATTTGTGCTCGGCTTTGCAGGAAATTCTAGATTTACCAGAGCCGCCGCACTTTTTAGTGCCTTGTTATACTGCGACTATTGACAATTGGTTAGATCCGCGTACTCAACAAGTGCGAACTTTTGCTGAAGCTTATCCGGCTGTAATTAGACATCAAGCTTTGCTGAATGCTATTTTTGGCACTGGAGAGTTAGTATGGCAACCAGCTCCTTGGCAGGATGGATTGTGCGATCGCATGGTGTTAACAACTTATCGTTCCTCATTTTCGCAGCTTTGGGAGGATCACGATTTAATTGTCCGTCTAGACCTTTCTGAACCTGTGCCAAAATACCACCAGCCAGTTATAGTACAAAAAAAAGAAGCAATTACACAAGGCTATGTTCTCCGCTTGTTTGTTGCTGGACACAGCAGCACTACCGAACGCATCCTTCAAAATTTACACGAATTGTTAGAGCGATCGCTGGGACATCCTTATACTCTGAAGGTGATTGATGTTTTAAGCCATCCAGAACAAGCAGAACTCAATCAGGTTTCTGCAACTCCTACCCTTGTCAAAGTTTGGCCTCATCCAATTCGGCGAATCGTTGGAGAGTTGGATCATGTAGAAAAGATTTTACAGATGTTAGCTGCTAAGGAAAATTTTTAAATAATCAGGCTAGTTTTTTGCGAGTGCGCGAATGGGTAGGTGTTGGAGAAGGGGTGACTACAAAAATGGCTAGATTGCCGTATATCAAAGGCTTTGAGGCTTTCAGCATCTTGAAACCATCCGCGCACCTTATGTAGACTGACTTTCAGCTATTTACAGTTAGCACAATTGCCACTCCTTATGTTATGATTTCTGCATTCGCGCTATTGAACCTTGAAAACCAAATAACACACGGCTTTCAGACGCCTGCGATCGCAATCAACTAAAATCCCTATTAGGGATTGAAACATGACAATTATGAACAGCAGCGCGATCGCATTAATCGCAATCAACTAAAATCCCTATTAGGGATTGAAACTCAGTTTTGAGACTGTAGTCTCATTCCTGATCGAATCGCAATCAACTAAAATCCCTATTAGGGATTGAAACATTTTACGTCAAGCGAAAACCGTTTTTTCCATTTATAATCGCAATCAACTAAAATCCCTATTAGGGATTGAAACTGCATCTAAGATAGTTCAGAAAGTTTTGAAACATATCGCAATCAACTAAAATCCCTATTAGGGATTGAAACATCTCAGTCGGTAGTAGCATGTTTTTATTGATTCATCGCAATCAACTAAAATCCCTATTAGGGATTGAAACTACATCGGATACGGGGAAAAGTATCATACCAATTGCAAATCGCAATCAACTAAAATCCCTATTAGGGATTGAAACTGTTATTTGTTGTAACTGTGTTAGTGGGCAACGGCATCGCAATCAACTAAAATCCCTATTAGGGATTGAAACCCCACCGATGTACAAACGGGCATTGATAATGCCCAAGATCGCAATCAACTAAAATCCCTATTAGGGATTGAAACGTACAAAGTGCCTGGAATTCAGAATTTTTAGTATTATCGCAATCAACTAAAATCCCTATTAGGGATTGAAACCAGGTGGATTGAAGACAGCAACTTAAGGATAGGTAAATCGCAATCAACTAAAATCCCTATTAGGGATTGAAACGAACAAAGTATTTATTCCAAACTCTTTTGGAATTATATCGCAATCAACTAAAATCCCTATTAGGGATTGAAACACGGCAGCGGAAGAAGTAGCGGAATAATACATGCCAATCGCAATCAACTAAAATCCCTATTAGGGATTGAAACATAGCATTGCACCCATGGGAACGAGCGCGACAGAATCGCAATCAACTAAAATCCCTATTAGGGATTGAAACATCCCAATCAAGAACACCATGACGGCAACAATAGAATCGCAATCAACTAAAATCCCTATTAGGGATTGAAACTCGATATTATCTAAAACTTCATTGACAATTAAGGTATTGCAATCAACTAAAATCCCTATTAGGGATTGAAACGCAGCTTGACCAAAAGTATCTGCGATCGCTTGTTATTGCAATCAACTAAAATCCCTATTAGAGGTTGTTTGAAAAGTGTTTCGCTGTGGCTTTAGGCACTTTTAGATCCCCCCTAACCCCCCTTAAAAAGGGTGGAACCGGAATCAAAGTCCCCCTTAAAAAGGGGGATTTAGGGGGATCTAAAATTTTTGATACCGAGAAGTATGATAAAAATTTGGCTTCTTGATTACTTTGTATCAAAAAGTACAGTCTTTAAGCTATATAAGGTCATTCCACATCCAGCTTGAGGGCTGTGATATTATGGGAGACTGCTACATACATTTAGAAAAACTAGAAACTGAATCGATCATGGCCCTGACGCAACTGCGGAAACAAGAAATAATTTCCAATTACCAAGTTCACGAAACCGACACTGGCTCGGCCGATGTCCAAGTTGCCATGCTCACTGAGCGCATTAACCGCCTCAGCGAACATCTCCAGGCAAACAAAAAAGACCATTCTTCCCGGCGGGGACTGTTAAAGCTAATTGGTCAGCGCAAGCGTCTTCTAGCTTATATATCGCAGGAAAGCCGCGAAAAATATCAAGCTTTGATTGCTCGCCTTGGTATTCGTGGATAGGACTACCGCTTATGTCTGCTGAAGAATCTGAACGCAGTCGCTTGCCCTTTGAACCAAACAAAAAGCGCCAAAAACCCGCAAAAACTCAAAGTAAACCAGCAGCACAGCCACAAGAATCCGTCAAACAGGCTGATAGAAAGGTGCCTTACACCAAACAAGAGATGGCAATTCCCCAAGTAGTCAGCGAACGCATGATCAGACGCGTAGCTGGGTTTTGTGGTGTACCAACAGCTTTGGGCATTAGCGCCTTGGTTGTTAGCTATCTGCTTGCTATCTACTCCGACATCCGACTACCTCCCATCGCCGTGCTACTGGTGAACATGGGATTATTTGGTTTGGGGGTCTTAGGGATAACTTATGGCGTTCTCTCTGCCTCTTGGGATGAAGAAAAAGATGGAAGTTTGCTGGGTTTGGGTGAGTTCAACACCAATTGGGGACGAATGGTGGCAGCTTGGCGCGAAACTCGGCAAAAAAACTCATAATAAACGGCGCTCAGGTATTACATAACTGCGGTATTGGGTAAATGAAGAAGTGAATGTTGAAGTTGAAATTTTATAACTTCAACATTGCTAATTAAATTTTATATAATACTTTTTATACCCTACATGCAGTTATTTAGTAGTAAAACTACTGACTGAGCGCTATGTTTTGTCTATTTATTTTGTAAATAAGTTTTATTTTTAACTACTCGTAATTAGGCTGATAAGCAACAATAAAGTTAGCCAATTTACAGAAAAGTTTACTCAATTAATCAGGAAATTTCACATGATTATAGTAATGAAAAGTGGTTCCCCAGAAGCGGAAATAAACCGCATTGATGAGGAACTAACTAGCTGGGGACTAACTCCAGAAAAAATTGTTGGTCAACACAAAGTAGTTATTGGTCTAGTAGGTGAAACCGCCAACTTAGACCCGCTCCAAATTCAGGAACTTAGCCCCTGGATTGAGCAGGTATTACGGGTAGAGCAGCCTTACAAACGAGCCAGCCGCCAGTATCGCCACGGCGAAGCTTCAGAAGTGGTGGTTAATACTCCCAATGGAGCGGTGGTATTTGGTGAACACCACCCCTTAGTAGTCGTTGCTGGCCCGTGTTCGGTAGAAAATGAAGAAATGATTGTGGAAACAGCGCGACGCGTCAAGACGGCTGGAGCCAAGTTCTTGCGTGGCGGGGCATACAAACCCCGGACTTCACCTTACGCCTTCCAAGGACACGGCGAGAGTGCTTTGGATTTGTTGGCGAAGGCGCGGGAAGTGAGCGGGCTAGGTATTATTACAGAAGTAATGGATGCCGCTGATCTGGATAAAATAGCAGAAGTTGCTGATGTAATCCAGGTGGGGGCAAGGAATATGCAGAATTTCTCCTTGCTCAAAAAAGTGGGAGCGCAGCCGAAACCAGTTCTGTTGAAGCGAGGAATGGCGGCTACTATTGAAGATTGGTTGATGGCAGCCGAGTATATTTTGGCATCTGGTAATCCCAATGTGATTTTGTGTGAAAGGGGAATACGCACCTTTGACCGCCAGTATACGCGAAATACGCTGGATATATCAGTAGTACCAGTGTTGCGAAAACTAACTCACCTGCCAATCATGATTGACCCCAGCCACGGCGTGGGTTGGTCTGAGTTTGTGCCTTCAATGGCAATGGCTGCGATCGCAGCTGGCACAGATTCCCTGATGATAGAGGTACACCCCAATCCTGCCAAAGCTTTATCCGACGGGCCCCAATCTCTCACACCAGACCGTTTTGACAACTTGATGCAAGAATTAGCAGTGATTGGTAAGGCGGTGGGACGCTGGCAACAACCAGCAGTTGCTTTGGCTTAAAATTCAGTTGCAACTTCTTGCTAATTCCCACTCCCCCTCACCTCCCTCGTTACCTGACACCGACAGGTAACGAGTACCAGAGGCTCCGCCTAGGCTGTTGACTCTGTACCTTTTAGCCCACAAGACTTCATGCAGAAATTGTGTTTTTTATTTTGGCGTAAAGATGGCTGTTGCGGGCGCTTTCACACAAGCAAAAACCAGCACAAATAATTTTTCGGTAATTCCCAAAAAAATAGCCAAAATCAACAGCCTAGGCTCCGCCTCCCTAAATTCCCAGTCTCAGACTAGACTAATCAACGTATCGCGAACAAAACTTGGTTGAGGTCTGAATCCCTTTCCAAGTTTTCCCAGTCCCCAGTCCCCAGTCCCCAGTCCCTAATCCCCAGTCCCTTTTCAATGACAGTTAGCTACGAACTTTCGTAACAATTTTCTGGGAATAAAACGAAGCCGATTCTTGATTCTTGGCACAATCTTGGGCAAACTTAATCAGATGATGTCCGACAAGTCCAACGTGAATCAAGTTTTCAATATTACCTGCTTTTAGTGCTGGCTTGGCCATTTTCCAGAAAGTCTGACGATAATTACTAAATATGCCTATCCGCAGCAAAATATTAGCTAAATAAGTTAAACCTTTGCGAATATTAGCCCCAGAAGTTCGAGACGGGCTGTTAGGCACTTCGATGCGGTTTGGATAGGTGTGTTCCATATTGTAGGCAAACCGCTGATATAAAAATTCTGGCTCATAAGCAGTTGTGATGCAGCGCCGCCACATCTCAACAACTTGCTCATAAGGCATTAAAAACTCCACATTTGATTCACGGCTTTCATCAAAGACAAGTCGTCCTTCTGCTTCTAATCTCCGCCATAAAGGAGTTCTTGGTAAAGCATGAAGTAGGTTAATTGTCAACATGGGAATTTGGGATGCCCGAATAAATTCGATAATTCGGTCTGCTGTTTCTGGTGTATCTGTATCTAACCCGATGATGATTCCTGATACTACTTCCATGCCATAGCTATTTAAAACCTGAATTGCTTTTAAGATTGGCATACTCAGATTTTGGTCTTTGGAAATAGCATGGAGAGCATTTGCTTCAGGTGTTTCAATGCCGCAAAAGATTGTGCAGAAATAAGCTTCGCGCATCATTTCCAGCAGCTTTGGACTTTGGGCTAAGTTGAGGGTGGCTTCACAGGCAAACTGGATGGGGTAGCCATTGCGTTTTTGCCAGTCAATCAGGTGAGGAAGCAACTTCATGGCGGCGCGGCGATCGCCAACAAAGTTATCATCGACAAAATACACTGCCCCCAAATTGCCAGATTGTCGCATTGCATCTAACTCCGCGACTACTTGCTCTGGTGTTTTCATCCGGGGACTGTTGCCATAGAGTTCGGGAATATCACAAAACTCACAACGATAAGGGCAACCACTAGAAAACTGGACATTTGCTAGAAAATAATCATTAATATTCAGCAAATGATAAGCTGGGGTGGGAAACTCTGTTAAGGGTAAACGTTCCTTAGTTTCAAAGCGAATTTGCGTTTGGGGACGTTCCAGATTTTGGTCTAGATATTCGATCATGCGATCGCTTGCATCTCCCAATTCGCCCAAATGTAAAATGTCAAATTCAGGATAATATTCTGGACACCCAGATACTGAAGGGCCACCCACAACTGTAATTTTCCCGGCTCGATGGGCAAGTTCATTAATTTGATTAATCTGTGGTTTTTGGATATGCATTCCACTCACAATCACCACATCACACCATTGGTAATCAGCCCTCGTTGCTGATTTGACATTCTCATCAATAAACCGGACTTCCCATTCTTGAGGTAAGTAGGCAGCCACAATTAAAATACCTTGGGGTGGCATAAAAGCCCGGACATTGCCCATGAGTGGGTAGGCATGATGAAAAGTACCAAAGGAACGGCTGTATTTAGGAAAGATACACAGAATTCGTCGATGGTGCGAAGGAACGTAGCGGGTTCTTTGAGTGATCGGAGCGGTTTTGGAATCGGCCGCGACATGAATTTGGTTCTCTAAAGACTTTAGATTCACAGTCATTGCAAATTTCACCCTGGAAAACTGAGCAGGTAATTTGACAGTTTATTGACACAATCAGATGTAATGCAAACTAGCTTACCGTGATCTTTCAGAGGTTTTTAACTGTAAAATATAAAATTTCCCATAGAAAGGCGAACTGAGTTTGTTGGCAAGCCAATATCATGAATTTGATTTATTTTCTTTTGCGTTCTTCGTGGGGAATGGTAGCGATCGCGATCGCTACTGGATTCTTGAGTGGCGGTAGTAGTGCTGGTTTGATTGCCTTAATTAGCCGTGCTGCTAGTAGCGGTAGTGCCTCCCGCCTCACATCGATAATTTGGGGTTTTGCGGGGCTGGCAATAGTTGCACTGATTACCAGTATAATTTCTCAAGTGATGCTGATTCGCCTTTCTCAGAGTGCAGTTTTGCAATTACGGATGCGTTTGAGTCGCCAGATTCTCGCTTCCGAGTTGAGTCACCTAGAACGCTTGGGGAATCCTCGATTATTGGCAACTCTCACAGAAGATATTCAGGCGGTTGCCAATGCTGTTTATCAGATGCCTTTCATCTTTATTAATTTAGCGATCGTCTTGGGTTGTATCGCGTATATAACTTGGCTCTCTTGGTTAGTATTGTTAATGGTTTGTGGGATTTCAGTAGTTGCGATCGCTAGTTGTCAGTGGCTACTCAACAGAGGAGGAAAATTGCTGGCCCTAGCTCGTGAAGATGAAGATCAGCTATTTAAACATTTTCGCACCATTACCGAAGGAGTCAAGGAACTCAAGCTGAATTACAGGCGGCGTCAAGACTTTTTAGAAGAAAAACTGCAATCAACTGCTAGCGAGTTCCGTCATCACAACGTTAACGGTCTAACTCTTTTTGCCATGACTTCAAGCTGGGGTCAACTCATATTCTTTTTTGCCCTCGGTTTTGTATTGTTTGCGCTGCCGAATCTGCTTACCATCAATGCCGAAACTCTCTCTGGTTATATTTTGACCTTCACTTACTTGGTGTTACCAATGGATAACATCATCAGCAAACTTCCCCTATTAAGTAAAGCCAGCATTGCCTTTCAAAAAATCGAATCACTGGGTTTATCTCTAGCTAGTCGAACTGAAATATCCACTGTTCCACCTGCCCTAAAATCTGACTGGCACAGCTTAAAATTTGAAAGCGTTACCCACACTTACTACACAGATCAAGAGGATAATAGCTTTATCTTTGGCCCTATCGACCTAACACTATATCCTCAAGAATTGGTATTTATTGTCGGCGGGAATGGTAGCGGAAAATCTACCCTAGCAAAACTAATTACTGGACTTTACATTCCTGAGAACGGCGAGATTTCCTTCGATGAGGAGCTAATTAGCGAACAAAATCGAGAATGGTATCGCCAGCATTTTTCTGTGGTATTTTCCGACTTTTATTTATTTGAAGAACTTTTAGGATTAAAAAATTCTCACTTGGATGCTCAAGCGACAAAATATTTACAACAACTGCAACTAGACCATAAGGTGAAAGTTGAAAATGGACAACTTTCTACCACGGCACTTTCTCAAGGACAACGGAAACGACTAGCTTTACTCACAGCTTACTTGGAAGATCGACCAATTTATCTATTTGATGAATGGGCAGCCGATCAAGATCCAGTATTCAAGGAAATATTCTACACTCAACTTTTGCCAGAACTGCGATCGCGGGGCAAAACAGTGTTGGTGATTAGCCATGACGATCACTATTTTCATTTAGCAGACCGAATTATCAAACTTGACTATGGAAAAATAGAGTACGACAAAACTTAATCTGTCAAAGTAATTCATAATTGTTAAAGGAATATTTGGAGTTTTACTAAATAAAACTAATGACTGAACAAAAACCCATAAGTCCTTGGAACTACAAACCTTGGTGGTGTCAGCCCTGGTCTATAATTCTCACAGGTATAACACTGATTAGTGGTAGCTGGTTACTATTTAAAACTATCTGGCTAACAGTTCTCGTTTCTATCCCTGTAGTAACATGGATGGGATTTTTTGTGTTGTTTTGGCCACAACTAATGATTCGCAGTGGGGTTTTAGAGTCGTATAAAGAGTAATTAAAGCCTGATGTGATACTGGAAATTGCTCTACCTAGAAGAAAATTATTCCACCGTGTTTAGAGATTTAGCAGCAAAATTTATTTAGAGGATGTTTAAAAAGTTTTGGGCGAATTATATTCCAATACAGTTCAAGATAAGACGAAAGCACTTGTAGAGACGGCGATTTATCGCGTCTCTAACTCCACCTAGCAGAAAATCAAGTTTTATAACCCGCGTAGGCGGGTTTTGTATGTGTAGCCGCGACTTCTAGTCGCAGAGGCAACTAATGACTTTTCAAACAACCTCTTAGCTTGGTTTGGTCATAGAGAAAAATTCTGCATAAATTAGAACTCCTGTTGTAACTACTTTTGAGCCTATCTCTGCGCGTCTACGCAGAGATGGTCGAGAGGGATTACAAAGTTAAGCGATCGCCTCCGTAGACCAGAAAGAGAAGTTGCAGGGGTTGGAAGCTAACTCGTGCAAATTGCGTGTATATAGACAAATTAGCGGTATCAAAAATATCAAGTTTTGACGAAGGAAGCCTGACGATATAATAAGTTTTGATAATTTTTAGCTAAAATTAATTATTTTCAAGCCGACTTTGGGCAAAAGACCTTGTAAGCATTTACATATTCAGGGATTTTGCAGAGTGAAAGCTAGGGTGACATGAACAATAGAGCAAACCAAAGGCATGAAGAACATCATATAATACAATTTTTCTGTATATTCAACAGAATGTTGATTGTCGTTGCAGAGATGTTTATGTCACGCAGCCTTGCTGCTGGAGAGGTAATTTTACGGTTGTTGCAAAATTTCCAGCGTCCCAGACTTTTCTGGCTAAGGCTCAGACACTCATCTGTGAAAACCCAAGCTGTTCCTCTACCTGAAAATGAAGCAGAAAGACTCAAAGCATTGGCGGAATACAATATTCTGGATACCCTGCCTGAAGAAGCATTTGATGATATAACTGCTCTTGCTGCCTACATTTGTAAGACTCCAATTGCTTTAATTAGCTTAGTTGATAGCGATCGCCAATGGTTTAAATCTAAGGTTGGACTAAAAGTTAGAGAAACACCCAGACAGTTGGCCTTTTGTGCCCATGCTATTCTTCAACCAGAGGATATATTAGTGGTTCCCAACGCCATCAAGGACGATCGCTTTAATAACAACCCCCTAGTCAAAGGTAATCCCAAAATTCGTTTTTATGCTGGCGCTCCTCTAATTACACCCGATGGCCTTCCTATTGGGACATTGTGTGTTTTGGATACCATTCCTCATCATCTAAGTTACCAGCAGTTAGATGCACTGCGTCGCTTAAGTCGTCAGGCGATCGCTCAGATGGAACTTATTCAGGAAGTTCGCAACCGCAAACAAGCATCGCTGACTGATGAATTAACTGGTTTGCACAACCGACGTGGTTTCTTTCTGATGGCTGAACAAGAGTTAAAAATTGCTCACCGCATGAAAGCATTGTGCTGGGTGATCTTCATTGATTTAGATGGGCTAAAACAGATTAACGACACCCTTGGTCATGATATAGGAGATGCCTTAATTATTGATGCTGGTCAATTACTCAAGCAAAGTTTTCGGAACTCGGATATTGTTGCTCGCTTGGGTGGAGATGAGTTCATTGTTTTCATCTCCAGCTACTTTAAGGACGCTGATAGCATCCAAGTGTATCTGCAAGCAAATATCGCCAAATTTAATCAACAGCAAAACCGCAGCTATGAACTTTCAATGAGTATGGGGATAGAGCGTTACTCACCAGAAAGCAATATGTCACTAGAACAGCTAATCGCTAGCTCTGACGAATTAATGTACGCTCATAAGCGTCTCAAGCGCCAATCTCTTACATGAAGGGGACAGGGGACAGGGTACAGCGGACTGGGGATTAGGTAGGGAAATTGCTTTTCAGGAAAAGCTTCAAAGCACGGCGAATATATGCCTCCCAAGGCTCAGAGGCGGGAGGAAAGATTTGAGCGTAGAGCATTGCCCCACTCATCAAGTCGAAGATTAAATCGCTGTCTGCGTCAGCCTGGATTTCGTTTGTTGTTTTTGCACGCTCGATCACGACTCGGAAGGCTTGGCGTCGCGGTTGTAGGTATTTTGCCCAGTAGACCTGGGCAAACTGCGGACTACTCGAAGCGGTGCTGAGGATCAAGGCTTTAATCTGACGACCCAAGGGAGTAAGGGTAGTTCTGGCGGCACTCTCAATGATGAGATCGAGATCACTCCAAAGACTACCAGTATCCGGTATTGATATTTCTTCTCTTAAACTTTCAATAGCATCTGCTACGAGTTCTTCTTTAGAACTATAACGCCTATAGATGGTAGGTTTCCCTACCCCAGCACGCGCTGCGATCGCTTCAATACTCATGCGTTCATATCCAACTTCCGCTAACAAATCCAAGGTCGCTTTGAGGATGGCTTGATGTGATAGGACACTCCGAGGTCGTCCGGGCGAGTTTTTGACAGATTCACTCATGAAATCTTACCGATTGACATACTCTTTTAAATTTACGATACTGTTCCGTAACTAAAATAATACCTTTTTTCCCACAAAAAAAATGACAACTTTCTCTAAAGAGCGCCTCCCTTTACCCCCTGGTAACTTGGGCTTACCTATCATTGGCGAAACAATTAGCTATTTGCGCGATCCAGGACATTTTATTGAGCAGCGACAGCAGCGACATGGAACAATCTTCAAAACTCATTTATTGGGTCAGAAGACAATTGTCCTGATTGGGGCAGAAGCCAGCCGTTTTCTGTTCACTAACGAGGGTCACATATTGGCCATGACTAACCCTTTAAGTTTTGAAGTGTTATTGGGAGCAGGTTCTATTGGGATGAAAACTGGCATTTCTCACCAAAATCTGCGTAAGCAGTTGTCACAAGCTTTCCAGCCAAGAGCTTTAGCAGGATATGTCTTCATAATGGAGGAAATAACCCGCAGCTATCTGCATAAATGGGAACGCTTGGGTACAATGACCTGGTATTATGAACTGAAAAAATACACCCTTGATGTTGCCTGTAAGTTGTTAGTGGGAGTTGATACAGCCTCGGATGAGAACTTAGAAAAAGTCTATGAAACTTGGGGAGAAGGATTGTTATCAGTTCCGATTCGATTACCTGGGAGTAAGTTTGATCGCGCAGTACACGCTCGTGAACAACTTCTTGCCAGGATTGATGAGATGATCTACCAACGCCAGCAAAATCCTTCCTTAAATCAAGATGTCTTAGGAATTTTGTTGCAAGCGCAAGACGGGGAGGGAAATTGTTTGAGTTTAGAGGAAGTGAAGGATAACGTTTTGGCATTGCTAGTCGCTGGACATGAAACCTTGACTTCAGCACTGACTTCCTTATGTTTGCTGCTAGCCCAGCATCCAGAAGTGTTAAAAGCTGCCCGTGCAGAACAAGAGCAGTTAGGGTTCATAGAATCCCTTACTCAAGAAAACCTCAAGCGAATGACCTACCTAGAGCAAGTTCTCAAAGAAGTTCTACGGCTCACCCCTCCAGTAGTTCGCAGTGGATCTAGGGAGGTGATTGAGGCATGCGAATTTGGTGGATACTTAATTCCCAAGGGCTGGAATGTACATTACCAAATCCCGGAGACTCATCAAGATCAGAATGTTTATACTGAGCCTGAACGTTTCGACCCGCAGCGCTTTGCTCCTGAACGGGCTGAGGACAAAAAAATCTTTAGCCACATACCCTTTGGTGGTGGTATCCGAGAATGTTTAGGTAAAGAGTTTGCCAGACTGGAAATGAAGTTGTTTGCAGCTATGTTAATCCGTGACTATGAATGGGAACTGCTCCCTGGACAAAATCTTGAGAGGGTTTTACTACCGTTCTCTCGTCCTCGTGATGGCTTAAAAGTGAAATTTTGTCAGCGATCGCATTAAGTATAAGTCTTCCTGTGTGAATTTCATTTTTACTGTTGTTTTTGCTAATTTACCACCTGGCTACCATGACTGCGGGGGTCATCTTGATTAGTCGTTGGTGCGACTGGGGCTGAAAACTTGGAAACTTTGCCGCTAGCTTGAGCATAAGGCAGAGACGAACCAGTAACCAAAGCTTCTAAATTGCTTGCCATAATTGTCCGGGGTTGATCGCCGATGGCTTGGGCGATGGTTTCTCCTTGCTGACTCAAAAATACAAAATGGGGAATCCCATCCACCCGATATCTCAGCATTTCTGGCAGCCACTTGGTATTATCCACATTCAGCATGACAAAATTCATCTTGCCAGCATACTCGGTTTCTAGTTGAGTGATATCTGGGGCCATTTTTTGGCAGACAGTACACCAATCAGCATAAAACTCTACTAGAGATGGTTTGCCGTTGCTGATTGCTACTTCTAACGGTGTGGAAGTCTCGCTTAACTTAGCTAGAGTTGCCGAGGTTGTTTCAGTTCGCAATCCTAAGACGAGGGAAACGCTAAGTGCGATCGCTACCATTACAATTAAGAAGTTTCTCAGACGTTTCCCAAATGTGGATTCAGGTTTTTCGGGAGAATTAACAGGTGAATCAGTACTCATAACAGAATTATTAAAACTTATTAAGCAATTCTTCTTTAGTTTAGCTGACTCCACGCGCTCTTTTCTCTCTCTCCACCTTTGAAAGCTTGAACAGGGAACCGGGGATTGGGTATCCTTAAAGATTTGAATCGGGAGTGAACTAATCCGAGTTACCCAATCCCCAGTCCCCAATCACCTATTTACTTAACTCACAAAATCGTCCCGGTTTCTTTCAAATAAACCCGTGTAAATGGTTCATCTTCACCCAAAGTATAATCTTCAATCAACCCTTTGCGACGAATAGAAATATCATTGCCTTTTCTAATCACCACAGTTGAACCATCGAAAACATCCCGCACCAGAATCATTTCAGTTTCGGTAGGATTATCCAAAACTACCATATTACTACTCTGGTAAAACATCCCCTCTTCTTCTAAGATATTTTCTGCGTACTCGGCAATCAGCAAATCAAGTTTGGGATGGCGCAGCAAAGTTTGTACATTGGTGTTGTAATCTTTGCTTAATACTTTTTTCGAGCGATTCACAAAAACTGCATCACGACAAACAGCACCTATTGTCCAATCGGGATGTTGCAAAAGGATATGGTCAATTGTCGCTTGCAGTTCTTCAACTGAGATTTTATTGAAGGTAATAATCGGTATTCTCGCATCTGTACCTGACTCAAAAAATGTTTCTAAAATATGAGAAGGCACATCAACGCTTTCACCATCAGAAGGTTTCAGATGCATTAAAATTCCCGGTGCAGCATTGATTTCCAGGATGGCAAAGTTACTGGTTTTCCAAGATTCTGCGAGACTTTTGGTCATGACATCAATCCCCAGACAAGTCAATTGGAAATGCTGGGCAATATCTTGCGCCAAGATAATATTATCGTCATGAACTGTCGGGGTTGCATCGATGCTTATACCTCCGGCTGAAAGATTGGCGACTTTACGCAGGTAAACAGTCCGTCCTTTCTCAATCACGCTGTCCAATGATAAGCGCTGTTCGTCTAGATAGAGTTCCATCGCTTCATCAATCTGAATTTTGCTCATTGGTGAGGTTGGCGTATCTAAACGTGCAGGTTTGCGGTTCTCTTGGCGAATTAACTCTGCAAGCGTTAAGTACCCATCACCGACAACCGATGCAGGACGGCGTTCTGTGGCGGCGACGAATCGACCATTGACACACAACAAGCGAAAATCCGATCCTGAGATGCTTTTCTCAACAATTATTCGGGTTAGCTGATCTTCAGGAATCGCTGCCAGTGCCCGATTATAAGCAGATATTAGTTCTTTTGAGTCTTGCACATCAGCCGTGACGCCAATTCCTTTGTGGCCTACCACTGGCTTAACTGCCACTGGGTAGCCAATTTCTCTTGCTGCCGCCAAGGCTTCCTTTTCGGAAAAGACAATATCGCCTTTAGGCACTGGGAAACCCAAGGTATTTAAAAATGCCTTACAGTCATCTTTGCGGGTGGTGAACTCCGAATCTAGATGGCTATCACAGTTAAATGTTGTTGCTACCCCCCGGACGTGTTTTTTTCCCAAGCCATACTGCATTAATCCTTCTTCCCACAAATAAAAGGCAGGAATACCTTTCTCGTAGGCTGTTCGCAATAGGGCGTAAACTGTAGGGCCACCGTAGACAGATGCGCGAAATTTATCTTGTAGCCTTACTAGTTCTCCATCAAAGGCGAAGTCTTCGTCTTGGGTAATAGCTTCAAACCAATCCCAAACAAAGTAAATTACCTCTCTGGTTGTGCGTTCATGTAGTGATTGGACACTAATCCGTGTGAAATCTTGATATGGCTTAACACTCCAGTGCTTAAAGTGTAAATCCATGTCCAGTTTTCCGACTTCGGACACAACTTGGGCAAATAGATGGGCATGGGATTCGTAAGTTTGATCGCGCAGATTTGGATAGCGATCGCCAATGCTGACAATATAATCTTCAATGGGCAAAGGCTCTCTAGAGTCGACTAGAGCAAAATCAAATACTAGCGACCCTATATTTAAATAAGGGTTAGGCCCTATATAATGCTTGAAGTTGAAAATATCGAATACATCCGTTCTTCTAGCATTAATGCGGACTAAATCACTGCTTTTTTGTAGAACCATTGATTACGAACCTTTGGCTAAACACCCTGAAATTTCAATTCTGAGTTCTGGTTTCTCAGACTTATTGATTGTAGATTGATTCACATTTATTTTGGAGAGTGATGGCTTTGCAATTAAGCTAATCAGAACCCACCCTAACTCTATTGTTAAGTATTTTTAACTATCTTAAGGCATAATTCAATCTCCATTCCTCAGCCAGGAATCAACAACGGTCAATTCATCCTGATGAGTAATCAAAGGTATAACTTTTGAAGGGTGCAACCTCACTCAATAATTTGTATAAATAGTGAGGTATCAAAAAGACAGCAAAGGTATGAATAGCACACAAGCTACTCTAAGAGATGAAATTCGAGAACTTGCTGAGGAAGCTTTTCACCAAAAGCTGATCTCTGGACATGGAGATGGGGCAGATATGAATGAGTATCAAATTGTCTACCAAGGCAAACCCAGACATCTACCACTAGAACAAGCGCGTTTTTTCTTAACTAACTTACTTTACAGAAGTCGGATTCATTAAGAATTGCCATTAGCTAGAGTTAATACCAAATTACTCACGCTCGCACGATAAATCTCCAATCGACAATTAGAAATATAGCTAACAATGCCTCTAGAAAATAACTCTAGAGGCAGTTGACGTTGTAGATTTTATTTAGTGAGTGAAAATTTAGGTAATTTTTCGGAAAAATCTTTTGGTCTAATTGCGATCGCAAATGTTAATCCTACTTATATCCAGTAATCTACCATAAGGATGGTTTGATAGTTTTAATTGTCATGGTTTAGTGAAATTTACTAACTTAAATCAGGAGTCATCACGATGGAAAGTCATATCAAACGGCAGTTGGTCATTATTGGGGGAGCCGAAGATAAAGATGGCGATTCTGTAATTTTGCGGGATTTTGTACGACGCGCTGGGGGTACAAAGGCGTACATTGTAATTCTGACAGCAGCAACGGAACTACCAAGAGAAGTGGGAGAAAATTATATTAGAGTGTTTGAGCGCCTGGGAGCCGAGAATACTCGTATTATTGATACAGAAACCCGCGAAGATGCATCTTCATCTACCGCATTGGAAGCAATTAATAAAGCAACTGGGGTATTTTTTACAGGGGGAGACCAAGCTCGAATTACCAGCATCCTCAAAGACACCGAAATCGATGCGGCGATTCATAAACGTTTCTCTGAAGGTATAGTTATCGCAGGCACAAGTGCGGGTGCTGCTGTGATGCCAGATAAAATGATTGTTGAAGGTGATTCACAGACACATCCTCGGATAGAAACTGTTGAAATGGGCCCAGGTATGGGATTTTTACCAGGGGTAGTAATTGACCAGCATTTTTCTCAGCGGGGACGCTTGGGACGCTTAATTTCAGCTTTAATACTAGAACCTGCTGTTTTGGGATTTGGTATTGACGAAAATACCGCTATGGTGGTGACAGATAACCAAATTGAAGTGATTGGTGAAGGTGCGGTTACGATTGTTGATGAATCAGAGGCTACATATAACAATATGGGCGAAATTTTGAAGGATGAGCCTTTGGCGATTTGTGGAGCAAAGCTTCATATCTTGCCACATGGATTCAAATTTGACCTCAAAACCCGTCAGCCTATCCTAAATAATGTTGCTGTACCACTTGCTTCAATCAACGCTTAATTTTTAGCTATTTCCAGTATTTTCGACAGCAACACATCCTTGGGTAAAGACGCGATGAATCGCGTCTCTACAAATGGTCTATTTGTTGCATTCTTTTTTCAAATTGGTATAAGGATATAAATTACACGAGTCAATCTTATCAAGGAAGGCAGAGGGCAGGAGGCAATACTTGTCGGTTAAGCATTTTGAACCCAAAGTTTGGTTTTGGGAAAGGGTTACTGGGTTTGGGTTAAAGGTTTTTAATTTCCCTTTCCCCCTTCCCCTTTCCCCCTTCCCCTTTCCCCCTTAACCGACAAGTATTGGGGCAGGAGGCAGTTTTCCTCCTGTCTCCTTCAATCCTCATGGTCTTGAAGTGAAGCAAGGCTTATGCAAAACTTGAGATCCTTCGCTTCTAGCCTACTTTTAAGGAATTGATTAATGGCGCGTCTAGCCCTGCTGAGTGTATCTAACAAAACTGGTATAATTGACCTAGCCCGTAGCTTGGTTGAAGAATTCGACTTTGATTTAATCAGCAGTGGGGGAACAGCCCAAGCCCTCAAAGATGCGGGACTCCCTGTCACCAAAGTTGCAGATTACACAGGTTCTCCAGAAATTTTAGGTGGTCGAGTCAAAACGCTGCATCCCAGAATTCATGGTGGTATTTTGGCACGGCGCGATTTTCCCGAAGATATTACAGATTTAGAAAATAACCAAATTCGCCCGATTGATTTAGTGGTGGTGAATCTATATCCTTTTGAGGAAACGATCGCTAAATCAGGGGTAACATTATTAGAAGCTGTTGAACAGATTGATATCGGTGGGCCAGCAATGCTACGGGCATCATCGAAAAACTTCGCCCATCTTGCTGTATTATGCGAACCAGCACAGTATGACGAGTATTTGGAGGAATTGCGCCAAAATAACGGCGTAGCATCCCTAGAGTTTCGCCAAAAGGCAGCATTAAAAGGATTTTCGCACACTGCTAGCTATGATCAAGCGATCGCATCTTATCTCGCAGAAGCACAGCAATACACCCTTAGCGGTACACAATTGCAATCTCTGCGTTACGGCGAGAATCCCCATCAACCCGCCACCTGGTATCAAACTGGTACTACTCCAACTGGATGGGCAGCTGCAACAAAACTCCAAGGCAAAGAACTTAGTTACAATAACTTAGTTGATTTAGAAGCCGCACGCCGAATTATTGCTGAGTTCACTGATACCCCAGCCGCAACGATTATCAAACATACAAATCCTTGTGGTACGGCACTAGGAAGCAGTATTTTTGAAGCCTATCAAAAAGCTTTCAATGCTGATTCTACCTCTGCCTTTGGTGGAATTGTGGCACTCAACCGTCCCATTGATGCGGCGACAGCTAGCGAGTTAACCAAAACATTTTTAGAATGCGTGGTTGCACCAAGTTGTGATGCCGAAGCTCAAGAAATCCTTGGTAAAAAATCCAACGTGCGGATTTTGACTCTAGCTGATTTGAGCAGTGGCCCCAAGGATACAGTAAAAGCGATCGCAGGTGGTTTCCTTGTCCAAACTAGCGATGATATAATTGCTGACACCAGTCAATGGCAAGTAGTGACTGAACGTCAACCCACCGACAGCGAATTAGCCGAATTACTGTTTGCGTGGAAAGTTTGCAAACACGTTAAATCTAATGCCATTGTTGTGACTAGCGATCGCACTACACTAGGAGTAGGTGCTGGTCAAATGAACCGTGTCGGCTCAGTTAAAATTGCCCTAGAACAAGCTCAAGAAAAAGCCAAAGGTGCAACTCTAGCTAGCGATGGATTCTTCCCCTTCGATGATTCTGTGAAAACAGCCGCAGCCGCAGGAATTACAGCCATCGTCCAACCAGGAGGAAGTTTGCGCGATAAAGATTCAATCAAAGCTGCTAACGAACTAGGTTTACTGATGGTTTTAACTGGTGTACGTCACTTTTTACACTAAATCATTGACCATCAAGTGTGCGGTTTTGAAAGTGTCACACAATATACTTGCTCTTTCATAGGAGTGGTGATATATTTTAGTCGTGTGTGAGGAGCAAGTTAAAAATAAAAAGCGCCTGGGGTGGAAACACGGCAACACTCCCAAGCGCTTTTTAATTTGTCAGAAATTGGATTGTTTGTACGATTTTAGATGTGTCACTCAATATACTTGCTATTTGATAGAAGTAGTGATATTCTCTATTTGTGTGTGAGGAGCAAGTTAAGAATAAAAAATGCCTGGGGTGGAAACACGGCAACACTCCCAGGCATTTTTTAATTTGCGTATATAAATGATAGAAATTAACGCTTCCAAAATAATTTCATATTTTTACTTCCAGTTAAAGACACGAATATTGTTAAAGTTAACTACGTCAATTTCTACACTCTGAAGATAACTTGCTAGTTTGAAGTCATCAGTTAGTACAAGATACTTCCCTTTAGATAAAGTCAGGATTCCACAGTCAGTAAGTCCGAATTTGATAAATTTTTCAGTATTAACAGCATCTAAACTACTTACGTAGTATTCATCCAAAAGAGCAACATTTTTAACAAATTGAGCAAATATTGCAAAGCATTGAGAACGTTCCGGTTCACCAAGTTGATTTGCAAGGCTATTAACTTCTGTCAGAATATTCGGAGTTGTTACAAGCTTTTGAAAGCGTGCAATAAATGCTAGTAGAAGCTCATAGTCTTCTGGTATAAATTGCTGGGTTCGATTAAATCTAGTTATTCGTTCTTGATTAACACTCCCAACTAAAAAGAGAAGCAGGATATTTGTATCAATTAAAACCCCTTTTTGGCAATAACGACGAATAAGGGAAGCAATCAAATCTTTCATACTTGTCTAATTTTCATTGCTTCTACTTCGCCAGTTTGAGAATTTACTTTAAAAAGTTTATATTCTCGTTCATACAGCACGGGAGTAGAACCAAGAGAGGGAGGAATTAAGTCTTCTAATCGGCTTTTAGGAGGTTTTTTAGGAATATCAAACCCTAAAGTAATCAACCAGAAGCTTTTATCCTCAGAAAGTTCAACTTCTTCAAGTCTCAAATCTCCTAATGAAGAACCCATCATGTCTTGTATGGATTTTATGTATTGATATGCAGCATTTACTGCTGTTTTGACATCAATCATAATCTTAGTTACTCCCTGAACTAATTTGCTAGTTTAATACTTAATTATAGTAATTTAACCTTATTTACTGGTAGTTAGTTAGTAGATAAGTAACAATATCTACTTCCCCTATTTTTTCAGATAATTTTAATAAAAATCAATTTAGTAAATCTTAATAGCGGGAAATATTTTGCAAAAACTCTCTGACTTCTGTTGGTTTGCAGAGAATAATAACTTGTCGGTTTGGTGTTACTTGACTAAGTTTTTCTAGAATTCCAGGACGACGAATAATTGGGTATGACCATATATATTTAAGAAATTCCCAATTCAATCTTTCAGGACAATCTGATGCCATATCAGGTCTGGATTTCCCAGCATACATCAAGCGACGTTTAATCACTCGCGACAAACATAAAAGCCGGGGAAAATCCAAAAAAATTACCGTGTCTGCAACCGACAAACGAATGTCGAGAGTAGCACTATAGTTACCATCCATAATCCAAGATTCTCGCAAGGTTAGGTCTTGGATGATACTTTGCCATTCAGTTTTTGGAGTCTCAATCTAACCAGGATTCCAGAACCAAGCATCCAAGTGAATGACTTCTAAGCCTAAAATGGTTCCCAGTTGGCGGGCTAGGGTAGATTTACCAGCACCCCCAGAACCAATAATCAAGATTTTCTTCACTTTAGGTTTGCACCTTCTTTTTCAAGCTCAACAGGGTAAGCATTACTCACCCAAATAACCGTCTTCAGCGCAACTCAATACGCCGCTACAATAGTACCCTAAGAAGGATTATGCCGAAATAGTGATATTATGACGACTGCTACGACTGTAAAAACTGAGTATGAAGCGATTATTGGTCTAGAAACCCATTGTCAGCTAAGTACTAACACCAAGATTTTTTCTAATAGCTCTACGGCATTCGGTGCTGACCCCAATACTAACATTGACCCGGTTTGTATGGGTTTGCCTGGGGTTTTACCTGTACTCAATGAAAAAGTATTAGAATACGCCGTCAAAGCTGGTTTGGCACTTAATTGTCAAATCGCTAAATATAGCAAGTTTGACCGGAAACAGTATTTTTATCCAGATTTACCCAAAAATTACCAAATTTCTCAATACGATTTACCGATCGCAGAACACGGTTGGTTAGAAATTGAGTTGGTAGATGCTGAGGGGAATCCAACTCGCAAACGCATTGGAATCACGCGTCTGCACATGGAAGAAGATGCTGGGAAATTGGTACACGCAGGTAGCGATCGCCTCTCCGGTTCTTCCTATTCTCTGGTAGACTACAATCGCGCAGGTATACCGTTAGTAGAAATTGTCTCGGAACCGGATTTGCGTTCTGGACTAGAAGCTGCTGAATATGCTGAAGAATTACGCCGGATTGTGCGGTATCTCGGCGTCAGTGACGGCAATATGCAAGAAGGATCTCTGCGCTGTGATGTCAACATTTCTGTGCGTCCAGTGGGACGAAAGGAGTTTGGCACCAAAGTAGAAATTAAAAACATGAACTCCTTCAGCGCCATCCAACGGGCGATTGATTACGAAATTGAGCGCCAAATTGCCGCCATCGAAGCAGGCGATCGCATTATCCAAGAAACTCGGCTGTGGGAAGAAGGCGCTCAACGCACAAGTAGTATGCGGGTGAAGGAAGGTTCTAGCGATTATCGCTACTTCCCCGAACCAGATTTATCACCAATTGAGGTGACAAATGCCCAATTAGAGCAATGGCGCAGCGAATTACCAGAATTACCAGCCCAAAAACGCCATCATTATGAAAGTGAGTTGGGGCTTTCGACTTACGATGCGCGAGTGTTGACAGAAGATCGTCCAGTAACCGAATATTTTGAAACTGCGATCGCATCTGGAGCAAATCCCAAAGCTGCTGCTAACTGGATTACTCAAGATATTGCAGCCCACCTCAATAAGCAAAAACTTAATATTACTGAAATCGCCCTGACTCCGATCAATTTAGCAGATATCATCACTCGCATTGAAACGGGCAAAATTAGCAATGCTCAAGCTAAACAAAAGCTGCCAGATTTGCTCAGTGGTGTTTCTCCTGAGAAAGCCTTTGCAGGTCTTGAGTTAATCACCGACCCTAGTGTACTAGAACCCATCGTTGATGAAGTTATAGCCGCCAATTCCAAAGAACTAGAAAAGTATCGCAACGGTAACACCAACCTCAAAGGCTTCTTTGTTGGACAAGTTCTGAAAAAGACAGACAAACGTGCCGATCCTAAGCTGACTAACGAATTGGTCGAGAAGAAACTGAATGCCTAGTACCGCAAGGCGGAATTCGTAATTCGTAATTCGTAATTACGTTTTGTGTCGGGGTCTAAATCCCCGTCACAAAACGTTGTGCCTGTAGATCCAGGGGACTTAAACCCCCAAACTTAGTTAAATATGATGAGTTTGTAGTAAGCACTTCAGTGCTTAAAAATCTAGGACTAAAGTCCTTACTACGAACTTATTTACCCATCGTAACTAATAAGACAGAACATTGCTGGATGAGGAGTTGCAGTAGATTTTTCAGCTGTACCCAATTTCCAAGTAAGTATTTTCCCGGTGCTTCTTTACAAAATCTTCATACAAAAGCTGGTGACAACCCGCATACGTAAAATGATATGCTGTGGTAAGTAGATGCACCCTGATGATCTGGAGAGCTGCCTAAGTGGCTCTCTTTTTTATTTTATGTTTGTAGTATTTAGGGATAATCTCATAAGATTATTAGAAATAATCTCAATTAATAAGTATTAAACCTTAGAAGATAAATGAGAGAGTGCAGTAATTATATGCACCTTGATGATCTAGAGAGCTACTTAGGTCGCTCTCCTTTTTTGCTTTGACCTTTCTTATGACGAAAGATAAAAACAATTATGCCAATCGCCAACTGGTGCATTATTATTGCCATCAGCAAATAAAAGAGATTGGGGACTGGAAACTGGGAAGCAGGGGAAGTATAGAAAAACTTATAACTCCTGACTCCTAACTCAGCCCTCAGAACTTTTCTAAGCACAAATTGACATATTTAACCTAATAGTTATAAGGAAAAATAATGGCAGATTGGCAAGAAATAACAGGTGGCATCACAGCACCAAGGGGGTATCAAGCGGCGGGAATTACCGCAGGGTTGAAACCTTCGGGGTTACCAGATTTAGCTTTGATATTCTCAGATGTGGAAGCGATCGCAGCGGGTGTATTCACCACCAGCCAAGTGAAAGCTGCTTGCGTAGAATATTGTCGCCAACGTTTGCAAGCCAAACAAAGCGCTCGTGCCATCCTCTGCAACGCTGGACAAGCAAACGCCGCTACAGGAACTCAAGGCAACCTTGATACCATAGAATCTGCTCTGGCAGTAGGTCAAGCACTAAACATCCCATCTGAATCTGTGTTATTGGCTTCCACTGGCGTGATTGGTCAAAGAATTAAGATGGATGCTTTGCGAAGCGGGATTCCCAAAGTAGTAGCAGCACTATCAGAAACAGGCTCAGATGCCGCAGCCGGAGCGATTATCACTACAGACTTGGTAACAAAATCTATTGCTTTAGAGACAACTATAATCGATCGCCCAGTGCGAATTGGCGGCATTGCCAAAGGTTCCGGTATGATTCACCCCAACATGGCAACCATGCTGGCATTTGTTACTTGTGATGCTGTAGTTTCGCCTCACCTTTGGCAACAGATGTTAGCAAGGGCAGCTGATAGAAGCTTTAATTCCATTACCGTGGATGGTGATACCAGCACCAACGACAGCTTAATCGCCTTGGCAAACGGTCAATCCCGCACCCCAGCAATTATAGAATGGGGCGCAGAAGCAGAGAAATTAGAGGCAATGTTAACAGCAGTTTGCCAGCATTTAGCCAAAGCGATCGCTCGTGATGGTGAAGGTGCAACTTGTCTCATTGAAGTGGAAGTGACTGGCGCTCATGACGAACTCTCAGCCCGACAAATAGCCAAAACTATCGCCGGTTCATCCTTAGTTAAATCTGCAATCTTTGGACGCGATCCAAATTGGGGACGCATCGCCGCCGCTGCTGGACGTGCAGGTGTGCCCTTTGAACAAGAAAACCTGCAAATTAAGCTAGGAAATTTCTTAATGTTAGAAAATGGACAACCTCTGCAATTTGACCGTGCAGCAGCAAGTGCTTATTTGAAAAAAGCATCGTTGGGTGCTTATCTGCAACAGGATACGGTGTTAATCTCCGTTAACGTTGGCAATGGTTATGGCGTGGGTAAAGCTTGGGGTTGTGATTTGAGTTACGACTACGTGAAGATTAACGCCGAATATACTACTTAAAATACTCACAATTGTTTGCTTATAGGAGTTACGAACAAAAAGATCCCCGGCTTCTTGAAGAAGTCGGGGATCTGAGCCTCTCGGTGTTTCCAAATCAAATAGTATTGCTAGATAAATCATAGTCTCAACATAATAGTGATGATAAATGAAAACTTATATATGACACATTACGACTAAAATTAAGTTAGAAAATAAACCGAGACAGTAAATCATAAAGTAAACATAATAGTCTTCATAAATAAAAGTTGATATATTAAAAATTATTCCTATAGTTAAGGATAATAGATAAATTTTTCCTTATACATCCAATCTAATATTTGTTTAATAAATCGAGACTCCGAGTTAACAATTTCGGCTTCAAAGGCTGTAAACTAATTTCAACAAGGTGAATGACACCTCTGCATCACACTAGAAAAGCAGAGCCAATAATTTAACCGAGTTTTTATATAGCTAGCTATTTCATTGATGAAATGGCTGCGATCGCTTGGTCAAATATAGCTTGATTAATCATTAATAATGCAAGAAACATAAGGTTTTTTGCCTAAATTGTCATAGCTATAAAAAATAACATTTACATTTTCAGGAGATATTTATGACAGAATTTTTTAATCAAATTTCTCGCCGCAAATTCATCTTCACAGCCGGAGCATCTGCGGGTGCTGTATTCCTCAAAGGCTGTTTGGGTAATCCTCCTGAAAACCTTACTGGTGGAAGTACTCAAGCACAGCCAACTGCTCAAACGGTTGCTAATATTAGTCCCGAACAAACACCAGAAACTACTACAGTCAAGTTAGGATATATTCCCATTGTAGAAGCGGCTCCTTTAATTATTGCCAAGGAAAAAGGCTTTTTTGCAAAGTATGGGATGACTAATGTTGACCTTTCCAAACAAGCTTCTTGGGGTGCGGCTAGAGATAACGTAGAAATTGGTTCTGCCGGTGGTGGGATAGATGGCGGTCAATGGCAGATGCCAATGCCACATTTGATTACAGAAGGTTTAATTACCAAGGGCAATCAAAAAATTCCCATGTATGTATTATGTCAATTAATTACACATGGAAATGGAATTGCGATCGCAAACAAGCACCAAGGCAAAGGTATTAGTTTACAACTCGCCAGCGCTAAGTCCCTATTCACGGAATTAAAATCCTCAACACCCTTCACTGCTGCATTCACCTTTCCCCACGTTAACCAAGATTTATGGATTCGCTACTGGTTAGCAGCAGGCGGCTTAGACCCGGATGCAGATGTCAAATTGCTCACAGTACCAGCCGCGCAAACTGTGGCCAACATGCAAACAGGAACGATGGATGCCTTTAGTACAGGCGACCCCTGGCCTTATCGCCTGGTGCAAGACAAAATTGGCTACGTAGCAGCATTAACCGCAGAAATTTGGAAGAATCATCCTGAAGAATATCTAGCCATGAGAGGCGATTGGGTTGATAAAAATCCCAAGGCTACCAAAGCAATTTTAAAAGGAATTATGGAAGCCCAACAATGGCTAGATAATTTTGATAATCGCAAAGAAGCGGCTCAAATTCTGGCTGGACGAAATTATTTCAATCTTTCTTCCCCTGAAATATTGGCAGATCCATACCAAGGCAAATATGACATGGGTGATGGTCGTAAAATTGATGATAAATCAATGGCTGCTTACTACTGGAAAGATGAGAAAGGTAGTGTTTCCTATCCCTACAAGAGTCATGATTTATGGTTCATAGTTGAAAACGTTCGCTGGGGATTTTTACCAAAAGATTACCTAGACAATAATGCTGCTAAAGCGAAAGAACTGATCAACAAAGTCAACCGCGAAGATATTTGGAAAGAAGCTGCCAAAGAAGCTGGGATTGCTACTGCTGATATTCCTACAAATACATCCCGTGGCGTAGAAGAGTTTTTTGATGGCATCAAATTTGACCCCGAAAAACCAGAAGAATATCTCAAGAGTCTCAAAATCAAAAAATAGAGATGCAATTCCTCTCTTGTAGAGACGCGATTCATCGCGTCTAGAAATATCGATTATTTACAACGGACAAATAACAAATAAAATTTGAGGAGAACACAGCATCATGACACTCGCCCAAAAACGCCCTGCAAACCCTAGATTGAGTAATAGCTTTATATCCAGCCTGAAAAAGCAATTTCCCGATCTTATACCACCAACGATCGCGATCGCAATTTTCCTCATTCTCTGGCAACTCTTCGCCTGGACTCCGGGAGCCACATTACCAGGGCCAATACAGGTTATCCAAGATACTTGGGTACTCATTCTCTGGCCATTTTATGACCGAGGTGGCATTGATAAAGGTCTATTTTGGCAGATTCTCGCTAGTCTACAACGGGTTGCTATCAGTTATACTCTAGCTGCGATCGTTGGTATTGGCTTGGGCATTTTGATTGGGGTGAATAAAACCATGTCCAAAGCTTTAGACCCCATCTTTCAACTACTGCGGACAGTACCACCTCTAGCTTGGGTTCCGATTTCTTTAGCAGCTTTACGACAAAACGAACCCGCAGCCTTATTCGTAATTTTCATCACTGCAATTTGGCCTATCTTAATTAACACTGCTGTCGGCGTTACCCAAATTCCCCAAGATTACAACAACGTCGCCAAAGTTCTGCAACTTAGCCGCAAAGAATATTTCACTAATATTTTGATTCCGGCGGCATTACCCTACATCTTTACCGGCTTGAGAATTGCGATCGGTTTAGCTTGGTTAGCGATTATCGCCGCCGAAATCGTCATGTCCGGTATTGTCGGCATTGGCTTCTTTATCTGGGACGCCTATCAAAATAACAATGTCAGCGAAGTGATTTTAGCTCTAGTTTACATCGGCGTTGTTGGGTTGCTGCTAGATAAAGCAATGGGTTGGCTGCAAAACAAGATTTTACCAGCAGAGCAAAAATAGTCATTCGTCATTAGTCATTGGTCATTAGTCATTTGTAAAAAACTAAGAACTAATGACTGTTTTCAAACTCGGAGATCCCCCCTAACCCCCCTTAAAAAGGGGGGGAAAAGAAATTCTGAAAGCCCCCCTTTTTAAGGGGGGTTGGGGGGATCTTCAAAGGCTAGGGTGCTTAAAAAGAGGTTTGAAAACACGACCTAATGACTAGATACCAAGGACTAATGGCGAAATAGAAATGACAAAGGACAAATGACAAAGGACAAATAAGTATGTTTGTAGCTGTTGACCAAATTGACAAAGTTTTTGAATTAACTGGTGGTGGCAAATATATCGCCCTTAAAGGAATCGACCTTCAAATTAGAAAAGGAGAATTTGTCTCTCTTATTGGTCACTCCGGTTGCGGTAAATCCACTCTATTAAATATGATTGCAGGTTTGGATTTGCCAACTGAGGGTATTGTCACTCTCGAAGGACAAAAAATCACCAAACCCGGCCCAGACAGGATGGTGGTGTTCCAAAATTATTCGCTATTACCTTGGCGGACAGTAAGAGAAAATATTGCCCTCGCTGTGGACTCGGTAATGAAGGGTTTACCCGCAGCCGATCGCAACGCTATTATCGAAAAACATATTGATATGGTGGGTTTGCGTCCCCATGCTGACAAACAGCCGGGAATGTTATCAGGTGGACAAAAGCAGCGAGTTGCGATCGCCCGCGCCTTAGCAATTCGTCCCAAATTACTGCTGCTAGATGAACCATTTGGTGCATTGGATGCACTCACACGCGGCAATTTGCAAGAACAACTGATGCAAATCTGCGAAGAAAATGAAGTCACTGCTGTGATGGTTACTCATGATGTCGATGAAGCCGTGCTGTTATCTGACAGAATCGTGATGCTAACTAACGGCCCCGAATCTAAAATCGGCGACATTTTAGAAGTGGATATTCCCAGACCCCGCAAGCGGATGGAAGTAGTAGAACATCCCAGCTACTACAGTTTGCGGAGTGAGATGATTTACTTCCTCAATCAGCAAAAACGCATCAAGAAAATTCGGGCGCGGAAAACTGCCGACGTTGCCCGTCATGGATTAGAAAAAGTTAACCTAGAAATTGGCTTTTTACCTCTGACAGCTTGCGCCCCCTTAGCAGTTGCTAAAGAAAAAGGCTTTTTTGTCAAGCATGGTTTAGATGAAGTTAACCTGGTGCGGGAAAGTAGCTGGCGGGGTATAGAAGATGGCATCAGTGGCGGTTACTTGGATGCGGCGCAAATGCCTTCGGGGATGCCGATGTGGCTAACTTTAGGAGGACATAATAACCAACCTCTGCCCGTTGTCACCGCGCTTACCATGACTCGCAACGGTAACGCCATCACCTTGGCAAAACACTTTTATGAACAAGGTGTACAAACCTTATCAGATTTCAAAAGATACCTGCTTCGCACCCGCGAACAACGGCACACAATGGGAGTAGTACATGCCGCATCGATGCACAACTTACTGCTGCGTTACTGGCTAGCGGCTGGAGGAATTGACCCCGATAGCGATGTGGATATGAAAACCATTCCGCCAGCGCAGATGGTAGCCGACCTAAAAACTGGAAGCATTGATGGTTACTGCGTAGGCGAACCTTGGAACTACCGCGCGGCTGTGGAAAATGTCGGCTTTACTATCGCTACCGATTTAGAAGTTTGGTTGGGACACCCCGGTAAAGTTCTTGGTGTGCGGGAAGATTGGGCAGAAAATTATCCAAATACACATATCGCCTTGACTAAAGCTTTGTTAGAAGCTTGCCAGTATTGTGCAAATCCCGAAAATACCCAAGAAATTCGCCAAATTTTAGCAGGGCGAGATTACGTCAGCACTGATTTAGAATACATTCAACTCGAAGATCCAGATAATCTCACCTGTGACTTAGATCATCCGTTGCAAGACTATGCCCATCATCAGTTTTATTCTGAATCTGCCATTAATCGCCCCAGTCGCACCGAACAAATTTGGATTATGAGTCAATTGGCCCGTTGGGGTGACACTCCCTTCCCCAGAAATTGGGTAGAAGTTGTGGAACGGGTTTGTCGAGTGAGGGTTTTCAGCACCGCCGCACGAGAATTAGGTTTGGATATTAGCTATATTCGCCAACCGATCCAACTGTTCGATGGGACTCCCTTTAACGCCGACGATCCGATCGCTTATCTCAACAGTTTGCAGATTAAACGTGATTTTTCAGTCGCGGAAGTTGTTCTTGATGCGCCAAGAAGAAAACTCGCTTCATAAAAAAATCGTGAGAGAAAGAGGGAGTGGAAGAAGTAGCACATCACAAGCGAACCTTTTATCTCCGTCAACGAGTATTTGAACTGGATGCATCCACCTTTTATCTCCGTTAACGAGTATCTGAACTGGATGAATCCACCTTTTATCTCCGTTAACGAGTATTTGAACTGGATGAATCCACCTTTTATCTCCGTTAACTAGTCTTTGAACTTCATTAAGAAACCTCTAGGTTGCAGCGACTAGTCCCCAATACCCAGTCCCCAATACCCAATACCCAGTACCCAATACCCAATCCCCAAATACCATGCAAAACCGCAACTCAACAGCTACAAACACACTAGGAAAACCATTACCCCCTGCAAGCACCAGCCGCAAACCTTTCCTAGAAATTAAAGACGTTACCAAAGTCTACCCGACAAAGAAAGGCCCCTTCACCGTACTCGACGGCGTTAACCTCAACGTCGAACAAGGCGAGTTTATTTGCGTCATCGGCCACTCCGGCTGTGGCAAATCGACACTACTAAATATGGTATCCGGTTTTAACTTTCCCACCTCCGGGCAAGTTTTACTAGAAGGAGAACCAATCACCAAACCAGGCCCAGACAGGATGGTTGTCTTCCAAAACTATGCCTTACTACCTTGGCGAACTGCTTTTGAAAACATCTACTTAGCTGTCAACGCCGTTTATCCCAACAAACCACAAGCCGAAAAAAGAGCGATCGTCCGCGATCATTTAGCAATGGTGGGACTGGCTGATGCAATGGAAAAGAAACCAATGCAAATGTCCGGTGGAATGAGACAACGGGTTTCTATCGCCCGTGCTTTGGCGATTCGTCCCAAAGTTTTAATTTTAGATGAACCTTTTGGGGCGCTGGATGCCATTACCAAAGAAGAATTACAGGAAGAATTGCTGAAAATTTGGGGTGATAACCGTTGTACAGTGCTGATGATTACCCACGACATCGACGAGGCACTATTTTTAGCGGACAAATTGGTAATGATGACTAATGGCCCTCATGCGAAAATTGGTGAAGTTATGGAAATTCCTTTTTCTCGTCCGCGCGATCGCAGCCGGATCATGGAAGATCCACAATACTACCAACTGCGTAACTATGCCTTAGACTTTCTCTTTAACCGCTTTGCCCACGATGACGTAGGTTGAGCCAATAGTTATCTATTTTTTCAGAATAATTCTTGTTCTTCCCGTTACCATACCAGATGGTGGCGGGAAGAATCAGTAAGGGCAATTCATAAATTGCCCCTACAACTGCGTCCACAAGTTATAAAGTATGTGTAGATAAAACAGCGAGTATGTTGAGAAAAAAATCTGTATGACAAGCTACCCAGAAACCCTAACTAGTAACGAATCCGTTAATGATTTAATCGCCGAGACAACAACCATTAACCATGTGGAGGTAATTGAAAATGTCATCGACTCTTTGGAACAAGATGATAGTGCAATGGTTAGCCACACTCCAGAGGCTGGTTATCTCTGGAAGTTTAAGTACGGAAGTGTGCAAGTATTTGTCCAACTCAACGGGACAACCGATGAAGACACTATAACGGTTTGGTCTGCGGTGCTAAATTTACCTGCCAAAAATGAACCTAAGTTGATGCGGTATCTTTTGGAGTTGAACTGCTCTAGTACTTTTGAAGCGCGTTTCGGTATTATTGAAAATCGGGTGGTTGTAATATCGACACGCACCTTAGCCGAGTTATCTCCTGGCGAAGTGTCTCGGCTAATTACCGTTGTGGCAACGATCGCAGATAATAACGATGAAGCCTTACAAACTGAATTTGGTGCGACTTGACTAATCGCTTCACTTCAGTAGGAGTTATGAGTTGCACTATTTTCCCAGTGCGACCCATCAGTAAGTATGGTTTGCTGCATTACTTGTTTTAGTCGATCAATCTTGATGATGAACTGAATTTGTTAAGTCAGTCGATTGAAATGACTTTTTCCTCTATACCAATTAAAAAGCGCCTGGGAGTGTTGCCGTGTTTCCACCCCAGACGCTTTTTATTTTTAACTTGCTCCTCACACAACTAGATAGTATCATTGCTTCCATCAAAAGGCGAGTATTGTGAGTGACACTTTCAGAACTGCACCACCATTTGAATTTGGGCTTATATTGCCTTGACTTGAGCTATTAGAGCAAATATAGGACTCATATTTGATTTCTGAAAAAACTTAGTACAACTAAGAAGCCTTCTTGACTGTTGCCTATTGCCTGCCTACGCAAATTAGTTCAGAAATCAAAGCGGATTCCTATAAAAGAAGTAAGTATAGATTTGTAGCGTGGGCATAAAAGCTTAATAGAATAATTAATGCCGAATGCTCAAGTAGTAGCAGATAGATTTAATGTAATGACACAGATAATTAAATATCATCTTATGCTAACTATTATTGGTTGCGGAAATCTCAATCGCAGTGACGACGCAGTAGGCGTAATCATCGCCCAACGCTTACAGAAATATCTAGCTGAAAACCCTCATCCTCATGTGCGAGTTTATGACTGTGGCACCGCAGGGATGGAAGTAATGTTTCAAGCTAGAGGTAGTAAACAATTAGTAATTATTGATGCAAGTTCAACTGGTTCTGAACCCGGCGCTGTGTTTAAAGTTCCAGGAAAAGAACTGGAAGCTTTGCCAGAACCTAGTTATAACTTGCACGATTTTCGTTGGGATAATGCTTTAGCCGCTGGAAAGAAAATCTTTCAAAATGACTTTCCCGAAGATGTGACAGTTTATTTAATTGAGGCGGCAAATCTTGGTTTTGGACTAGAGTTAAGTCCTGCTATTAGACATTCTGCTGATTTGGTTTTTGAAGAGGTAGCTGCACTTATCAGCCAGAATAATAAGTAAAAATTCCTAACTCTTGTACAGACGCGATTAATCGCGTCTCTCCAATCTTTTATGCCCAATCCCGATAAACAGAAAGTTCATCTACTCTCATTTCAAAAGGTATACCTTGACTTTCTGGCGGACAAACACGGATTTTTGCACTGTTAACAATTCCATATAGTAATGTCCCCATTGGCACAATTTTTTGTAAAACACGCCAATTAATAACTTGATCGGGACATTCAATTACCAATGTCAGAGCATTGGCGTGGGTTGTGACATACCACCGACAATCAGACAGCAGATTTTGAATGGTGCGATCGCAAGCGTCATAAAAGTATCTACTAATAGAATCCTCTAATTGCTGTCGCAGTATAATATCTGCCGATGTCGGTTGCATAGGATGTGAGTCATCACTATTAAAGTAATACATCTTTTTAGCCATCTCTCTTTAGTTTCCTACTTATATTCCAATTGCCATCCCATAAAGTACATCTTTATTTGTCTCTAATAATTCTTGGGTTTCGTCATCATAATAAGCACCAATTCCACTACACTGAATTCCCAAATAATTACTAGTTAAATAAAGTCTCTGTCCGAGAAAACCAGCTATTTGCATAGCAGTTTGATAATTTAAATAATCTGACACAAAAAATAAAGTTACAGCGCCATCTTTAGCAATAGCCTGATTGATACATAAGTAACCTGTCTTTTCACTAAAATTACCTGTCTTAATCAGATTTGTTCCTTTATATAACCCAGGTGTCATTCCATTTACTCGATGCACCACTGAGTAAATTTCTATTTCCTCATAATTTTCTGTCGGTATTTGCTGCTGAAGTTGCTGCACTATATATAAATAATCTTCTTGAGAAATAGGCTCTTTCCGGAAACGTCTAATAGAACGTCTATTCCAAACAGTTTGATGAAATTTATCCTGATCAAAATCAAATTGAGGATACTCTAATTTTTGCTGGCGGCTCTTTTGTAGAGTAGTTGCTTGATAGGCATCTTCAATAAATTGATTAGATTCAAAATAATCAGTACCACAGACAAAAGGAATTTTCAGCCTTAAGTGTCTGATTTTCTTGTCTTGTACTTCTCCTGACACCACACAAGCAGTGATAAACTCTTTATTCTCAAATCCCAAATCTGAATTGAGCGAAAGTTTATCAAAGTCGAAAACTAGTTGTATATTTCGGTTGTGGAGAAAAGCTGAAGCTGCGATTGCACCTAAATGGTGTCCGCTATCTAATAAGCAATATCTTATGCTTCTATTTTGATATTTCCAGCTAGACCTATAATAAACAGAACTAATTAAAAAGATGAATCCATTGATACTTTTACCCGGTATAATATAACTCTCTAACCCATCATCAATTAATTCATAGATGAGAGTTAGACAATTATTCTCAACTTCTAGATGGTATATACCATCTACCATTCCCTCAATCCCGCGAACCTGTACGTAAACTTCTGTAGGATACAGAGCGCCTGCTGATGGATTCACCCGCAATTTATAAGGGCCATCTTTATACACTTTTTCCAGGGTTATCGCACTGGTTAATGAGATAAAAGAATGAACAGGATTATTGAGATTTAATTTCACTCTCCGATAAAACTTGGGATAAACTTTAAATGAAGATGGCTGTGTTGAAGCATCTACATAATTTGGATCAAGTTGTACCGATAAGTAAGAATGCTTGGTAGCGTCATGATAGGCTTTTCCCGATATCTGACTTGATGGCATTTTTAAGTATCCTTAAAACTTCTACATTGCTAGCAAAATCTATCGCTTTATAATCGTCTAAGTTTTTTAAATATAAATTAGGATGATGTTGTAAAAGTAACTTGACGACTTCTGTCTTTCCGGCTGATGCTGCGTACATTAAAACAGTTGCACCATTATCATTTTGGTTATCGATGTTAATGTTGACAGCCAGCAGCAAATTAATTAAATCGTAGTGATTACCAAAACAAGCAAACCACAAAGCGTTGTTGCGATCGCTATTTCGAGCATTGATATCCACACCTGCATCAATTAGTTCTTTGACGACTACATAAACTCCTTCTCTTGTAGCTTTCATCAAAGCTGTATCGCCATTTTCACCTGTCTGATTTAAATCACCAGGATTATAGCCTTTTGCTATTAGCCATTGGGTTGTTACGTCACTCATTTTTTGACTGTTGGTTCGATTCATAACTACTCGCTCAGTTAATTTTTTTACTAATATAAATTTGCTTGGCAAATAGAATGGTGAGCATTGCTCACCATTTTTGCAAAAATGTTATTTAAATCCTTTTAACTTAGATATATGCTATCAATTTTATAAGTTTAAATTATGAATCATTTATAAAGAACAGCAAACATTCTTCTTAAAAAAGCTTGAAAAATAATGGAAAAGCAGTAATTTTTACAGTTTTCTTCCATAAGATAGATTAATAGCAGATATAGATGGATTTAGATCCCCGACTTCTTGAAGAAGTCGGGGATCTGCACTTGGAGATTAAGTGCGTATATTTTAAAATTTACTGGCAATGATAAGAATATAAAATATTGTCTACATCTTCGATGGTAAGACTTTGTTTATCAGCTAAAGCTTTCAACCTATGAGTAATATCTTTAAGCTGGGATAAATTAAAGGAAAGTCCTAATTCATTAGCTCGGTGATTAATCGCTTGTTTACCAGCTAATTTATGATTGATTAAAATTGAGCGAGTTACACCAAAACTCCGGGGGTTAATAGCTTCATAAGTCTCAGAACTATTGAGCATAGCTTTAGTATGAATACCAGCTTTATGACTAAAAGCACTCTCCCCAAAAATACAGTGATTAAAAGGAATAGAAATTCCAACTTTTCTCGCAACTAATTCATGCAAGTAAGCCAGTTCTTCCAAGCGATATTTACACTTAATCTGCTCCGGATTTGTAGCATATAACCTAGCGATAAATCCGGCTAGTGAGGTAATACCATTGCGTTCACCAATACCAAGCACACAAGTATCGATATGAGTCGCTCCTGCTTCCAGTGCTGTATAACTGTTAGCATTTGCACATTCTGTATCATTATGACCATGAAACTCAATATCTAAATTGGTGAACTGGCGCAAAGTCTTCACTAATTCAAATACTTGCATTGGGGTACTAATTCCTACTGTATCGGCAATTCCTATGCGTTTGACAACTCCTAATTTCTCAATCGCCGAGTAAATTTTTATTAAATCTTCTGTGGAAGTGCGTGACGAATCCTCAGCAGAAAAACGTAACTCAATATTGGGAGCTTGCTGATGAATAAAAGTTAAGACTTCCGATGCTAAATCAATAATTTGATTAATATTTTTACCATGACTGAACTGACGCATCAAAGAAGAACTACCTATAGTTAAATTAATCCCAGCTACACCTGTAGCTAAAGCAACTTTAGCATCTTCTAAGTGACAGCGAATGTGAGTTAAGATTTTGGAAGGTAATCCTAACCCAGCCAATCGTTCACAGTCTTGTCTAGATTGAGGTGAAGCAATTGGTGAAGTTAGCTCTATATATTCAACTCCAAATGCACCAAGCGCCTCAGCAATTTCGACTTTATCATCTGAGGAAAAATTGGCTTTTATAAATTGTTCACCTTCACGGAGAGTACTTTCTACAATTGCAAATTCAGATAGCGACATCGAGCAATCCTTGTGTTAATTATTGCTAAGGATATTTACTTGTTAATTTTTATATTAACAGATTTGCATAATCGAGAAATAATTACTTTGTCTGATTATTGGAGACTAGCTATAGTATCAATTATAAGAGAGCGATCGCTTGTATCCATCGCTTCTAAAATTTGTTTCCTAGGAACTGAATCATAATAATAACAGCTATACTAATATTGATAATAAGATCCATCAATATTAGTTTTGTTTAAATTGTTTTATTTTATGCTTTGCAGTAAATGACCACGCATTTTTGTAATACTCGTCAAGTAGAGGTAACACCATTAGATAAATGATAATTATTTCAAAAATATTAAGATATCTTAAAGAAAGCTAGTTTTAAAATCAAAGCTTGCTATTTTACTAAAGTAAAAATAGTTAAATTTGGTAAGTAAAAACATGGAAATTAGCGCTCGTAATTCTCTTAAGGGTACTGTGAAAAAAGTTGTACATGGTTCAGTTAATACTGAGATAACTTTAGAACTAGCACCAGGAGTAGAGCTAGTGTCAATCATCACAAAATCATCGGCAGAAAAGCTAGGGCTTGCAGAAGGGAAACAAGCTTATGCCGTAATTAAAGCATCAGATGTAATAGTTGCTGTTGATTGAAAAATAGAGTGGCTTGTAAAGTAAGCCACTCTATTTTTCATATCCAAATGTTAATTAATTGTATTATCAAAAATACGAACGTAAATGGCGCGAACGCTTCCTATATCTAGTGCCAAATCTGTGTTTCCAATTGTGATAATCAAAGAGGGTAAGTTTTGTTTTAACGTGATAGTAGCCCCTGATATTATTCCCATTGATATAAGTTGTCTTAAGATTTTTTTATCCTGACTTTTACAGAAAGTGACGATTCCTTGCTCTCCTATTCTCAATAATTCTAATGAACAGCCAGTTACACTAAAGCGAGTAAACATTTTAATTATAAATTAGGAATTGTGAAGGGAAGAAGGAAGTATATTTTCATCCTTCATCCTTCATTTTTCTTTGGTCGCTAAAGGCAGCAACCAAAGTAATACTTTATACGAGATACGCTTCTTGATGTGTTTTGATTGTGCAATTAGAACGAGGATAAGTTACACAAAGTAGAGCGTATCCTTTAGAAACCTGATCATCATCTAAAAAGTTTTGATCGTCTTGATTAACTTCACCTTCGACAACTTTACCAACACAGCTAGAGCAGGAACCTGCATGACATGAAAAGGGCAACTCAATACCATTCTCTTCTGCTGCTTCCAAGATTGTCGTCTCTTCGTCAACTTCAATTGTGGTGTCGATGTCTTCTTTTTTGTTGATTAATCTAACTTGGTAGGAAGCCATTTTCCGATTCTCCTCAAACGTTATACAGTTGGTCTAATTTCTGAAGTTTTTGAGCAACCTATCCTACTTTTTGCTTCTTTTCTTCTTACAGAGATGCAAAGTTTAGTCGGCTTCTCTATAGGAATAAGGAATGCAACGCGAACTAGAAACTACCTCAAAGGCATTTAAACTCTGCGGAGTGCGTCTATGAGAAGCCTCTATAACTGACCTAGCACTAACGGAATGATGTTAGCTGCAAGGTACACCAGTAGGCGTACCGTCGTCTGTTTTGAAGGACTTTCCACAACCGCAGGTATCAGTTGCATTGGGGTTGATGAATTTAAAACCGCTTTCCATCACTCCCTCAACGAAGTCAACAATAACTCCGTCTAATAAGGGCGCACTTTTGGCATCAACGTAAACCAGCACTTTGCCTTGCTGGCTTACTAAATCATCTGGTTGGGGCTTGCTGGTGATATCGATCGCATATTCGTAGCCACTGCAACCACCATCTTTTACAGAGATGCGGACACCTTTAGTTGCGCCATTAGCATCGGGTGCGGAACCTTTGAGGAATGCCCGCAGATGAAATTCTGCTTTTTCTGATAAAATAACGGCCATTAAGTCTCCTGATTTGTAGCGATTAGTTGTTCTGATTTCAGGTGGGGATTGTCATTTGTCAGTTGTCCTTCGTCATTTGTCTTTTGTTATTCACTAATGACCAATGACAAAATTAACTATTCTGTGCAATACCTGTGGGTTCCATCGAATTAGCTTGTGCGTGTCTCCAAGGCGCACTATTGCCGCATACTGGACAAGAGCGATCGCGGTGAGAACGGCGTTTAGCAAATTCCATCCGATTTAGGTCGATTGTCAGCAATTGCGATAATAGAGGCTGACTAAACCCGGTGATCAGCTTGATAGCTTCCAGTGCTGTTAAACAAGCTAGTGTTCCAGAGACAGCGCCTAGAACTGAAAAGCCGCGCTGATCCCACTCAGGCTTTTCTGGAAACAAACAAGATAAACAAGGAGTCACACCAGGAATAATCGTTGTTAGGTAAGCCTCCATCCCGTTCATTGCAGCTTCCACCATTGGCTTACGCGATCGCACACAGGCTTCATTTAACAAATTGCGCTCTGTAAAGTTGTGGGCGCAATCAAGAGCCATATCAGCCGACTGCACTAACGAATCTACATTTTCCGGGGTGATGTAATCATGAACAATTTCCACTTGGACATCAGGATTAATCGCATCCAGAGTTTCTTTAGCTTTGAATACCCTTGGCTTACCTACCCAATCATCAGTCATGAGAACCTGACGATTCATATCATCTAGCCGCAAGTCACCACCCCGGACTAAGATTAGCCGCCCAACGCCTGCTACTGCTAAGTAAAGCGCCGCCGTACCGCCTAATCCCCCCACACCTGTAACCAAAACTGTCGCTGACTTCAGGCGTTTCTGTGCTGTTTCGCCAAAATTCGGAAGCATCATTTGGCGACGATAGCGTTCTAATTCGGTAGGCGTCAGGTTAACCAATTTATACCTCCTAATCAGAAGTGATTTCTGTCAGTGTGACTACATTTTTCGGCTTGTCGTTAAATACTTTGAACAGCTTTTGTTCGTAAGCTGTCGATTCGATAAATAACTGATAAGCTTTTTGCAAAGCCAAAGAATATTGATTTAATTTCTCTTCTTGACTCAAGTCAGGAGAATTATCATCAATTTCCTGCATGTGTTGAGAAAACTTTTTCAGAATATGTAGACGATGCACATTCACAACTTCTAAGTCGTAGGACATATTAAAGAATTGAAAAAATTCTTCTGCATCTACGAGCTTCTTGAATTCATCAATAGTTCCAGTCATTTAGCATTCTCCAATTGTTTCAGATGTTGCTTAAGTTCATCTAACTGGCGATAGATTTCATAAGTTGCAGCGGCAACATCCATTAGTTGTTTGTAATCTGTTGGCAGACCTTCAGCTAAATCATGCAGATCCATTTTCATTTGACCTGCTTTGCTGTTCAGCCGTCTGATTTGCCCTTGTAGTTCCTCAATACTCGTGTCTTCTGCTTGCACAATCAGCCACTCCTTTTCTAAAAGTTAGGAGTTATAAGTTATGAGTTATAAATTAAGAACTGTCAATTATGAATTATCAGTTAAAACTTAATTTAACTACTCCCTCCTAACTCCTAACTCCCAACTCCTTAAATTTTGCCAACTTCAGGAAAGCGTTTCGCCAAGTCAAGACCTTTTTTGACGTAGTTTTCTCCTTCTTCTGCTAATTTCTCTACTGAGTCAAAGCCAAAGCGATGAGCATCTCGCAAGGTTTTTACAGCTAGCAAAAGACGGCCAGAAAAAACTAGCGCCCAGCCAAATCCTTCATGGCTCAAATCAACTACAACCTGGGATATCAAACCTGTTTCTTGTTCAATTCCAGCAGCTACAGCCCGAAAAAATGCCATAATTCGTGCTTGTGTGATCGGATCAACTTCTCCCTCAACGGAGATTTCTCGTTTCTTTTGTTTGGTGACAATAAAGGGTTTGAGAATTAATTCATCCGACCAACTGCGATAAACTCCATAACTGTCTTGACCACGGATTTGTTTAATTAATACCTTCAGAAAAGGTGAGTTCAAGACTTCAGTTGTAGCAGTTCCGTTAACACTATTATTTGTGGTCATACTGTTGCTTCGTCTTCAATTTCATCGGCAAAGTTTGTGGTTTTTGGCTGTAAAGCTTTACGCAACCAAGGTGGAGGATTACCTTTGAGGGTTTTCACTAACTTATTTAGCACTTCGCTAATTTCTTCTTCTTCTGATCGCGCCTTCACTGGGGTGACACCTTTCTTGATTAACCGAGCGGCGGCACTACCACCAATTGCTGTTACGTAAACAATCGTACAGTCGCCTATTGCTTCAAGTTTTGGGGTGATTTTGTCTTCGTTACCATCTTCTTTGAGTTCGCCTTCAAAGGTGAGGGTTTCTACGAAGTGATATCCCTCATCGGTAATTTCGTAAACATCAATCATTTTTGCCCATCCGAAGTGGGCGTTAATATGAACTCGGTCGCTCGTCGTGAAGGCTATTTTCATTGTAATTCTCCTCTCTAAAGTTTTGAATTTTGAATTGGGAAGAAGGGATTCAGGAGTCAGGAGTCAGAATTCAGGAATAATTAAAGTTCGACTGGCAGAAGTAAATCTGCATATTTAGACCAATTCTGTTTAAGATGCGCCAAATTATATGAGGAACGAACCGCAAAGGACACAAAGGAAGAATTGGTATTAGTGGTTGTATTCTGAATTCTGAATTCTGACTCCTGAATTCTTGAAGAAGAATTCAAAACTCAGCGCTCACAGTTCCGAACTCTTGGAACTGTTTAACTCTCGCTTCTTCTGCCTCTAAAAATAGGTTGCCGATGCCAAATAAAAGCTCCATCGTGCCTCGATAGCCAACTTTAGTAAATTGACCATTACCTAAGCGGTCATAAATGGGCAATCCTAAACGATAAAGAGGAATTGAGAGGCGTTTTGCGATCGCACCCACATTCGAGTTACCAATCAGCAAATCAGAACCGCCCGCTAGACTCTCAAAGTCTTCTAAGTCGCCGATGGTGATACTTTTAACCGGGAGTTTTTCTAAGAGGTGCGATCGCGTGGTTGTCACCACTGCATGAATTTGCGCTCCCATCGATTGCAAGAAATGCACGGTTGACCACAACAAATCTGGTTCCAGTGCTAAGGAAACTCGTTTTGCACCGAAGTAAAAATGAGTGTCCAACATCGCATCTTGCAACTGACGACGTTGGCGGCGGTATTTTTCGGGTACGCTGTTACCGCTCAGAATCGCCAATGCTTGGATAAATTCATCTACTGGTTCTAATCCCGTCAGTTCGCCAAACACTTCGTAAGGTGTGCCAAAGCGTTCTTCCAGAATCTTCGCAGCCCCCCGCATACTTTCACCCAATGCCAGGGTAAAGGCAGAACTACCTACTTCTCGTAGCTGTTTTAAGGTAGTTCCACTGACTGTAACCGCACTATAATTATCCTCTAAATGACCATCTAGAGAAGCGCCAAGGTCAGGTACAAAGATCGGCACTAATCCAAAAGACGTGACTATCTCTTTGATTTCCTGTACATCCCCAGGTGTGAAAGCAGAACCCGCCAAAATTGTGACTTGTTCAGTTCTGAGTCCACCGGCGCGAGGAATTTCCTTAACTATGCTTTCGACAGCAACAGCAAAGCCATCTTGCAACGCACCTTTAAAATCTGGGGTAGGTGCAAAAACGATCGCTAAATCATTCAATTCGGGATGGCGATCGCGGATTTCCTTAAGAAATCCCTCGATGTCATCTCCTCTAGTTTCCGTTAACCCAGTAGTACATAAACCAATAATTTCTGGATTAGCTTTTTCCACCAGAGTCAGAATTGCTTGCTCCACATTCTCTTCACCACCCAAGATTGTAGTAACTTCCGTCATCGCTGTGGTAGCTAGGGGAATCGCTTCCCGGAAATGCCGCACTAGGACAACTTTGGCGAAAGCAGTACAACCTTGAGAACCGTGGAATAAGGGCATTGTCCCTTTCAATCCCAAAAAGGCTAAGGTTGCGCCCAAAGCTTGACTCTGCTTGAGGGGATTAACTGTCAGTGCTTTGTTAGAAGCGGTAACGATCGCCATTTAAACTTCCTCCTCTTCTTCCCAAGGAGCCGGTTTGCGTATTTGTTCCCAAATCGGGCTATATAAAGCTTCGTACAGTTCCCGCGCCATCTCAATCATTCCCACATAACCTGCATAAGGATGGTGGCGTTCTTGGTTGATATCAAGGAAAGGAATTCGAGCTTTCAAAGCTGTGTATTGGTTACGTCCACCAGCAATCAGCATATCTGCGCGAGTGTCTTTAACCAGTTGTAGCAATTCTTGAGCGTTGCCTTTCTCCAGCATGATGCCATCGTTGCCAATCAACTTCTTAATTTTGGCTTTATCTTCTTCAGTACTTTTCCGAGTACTGGTAGCAACAACTTCAATACCTAAGTCCCTAGCAGCCGAGATAATCGACCAACTCTTGACACCACCAGTATACAAAACAACTCGCTTACCTTTGAGTCGAGCGCGATAAGGAGCCAATGCCAAATCTAAAGCAGCCGTTTCTTCTGCAATTAGCTTTTCTGTGCGCTCCTGCAAATCAGCGTCGCCTAATTTAGCGGCGATGTTTCGCAGACAGCGATTCATATCATCGATGCCGTAGAAAGACTCTTCAATGTAAGGGATGTTGTAACGCTCCTCCATCTTTCTCGCCATATTCAGCAGCGCTCGTGAGCAGATCATGACGTTGAGCTTGGCGCGGTGGGCGTAGCGAATTTCATTGTAGCGAGCATCGCCCGTAATTTTAGACAAAATACGGATGCCTAATTTTTCTAGCAGTGGTGTTACTCCCCACATTTCACCGGCGATGTTGTATTCACCGATTAAGTTAATATCATAGGGCGTTGTATGTTCCGGTTCTGCTGTTCCGACAACATATTCTAATAAAGATTCACCGCCAAAACGGTTGCCGAGATTTTTACTGCCAATGAATCCTGGAGCAATGACGGGAACAACAGGAGTACCAATTTTCTCAGCCGCAGCTTTGCACACAGCATCCATATCGTCGCCAATTAGGGCTGTAACGCAAGTGGCATAGACGAATACTGCTGCTGGTTGGTAGCGCTCGTGAAGTTCCAAAATTGCTTTGTAGAGTTTCTTTTCGCCGCCGAAGATGACATCATTTTCACCCAAGTCAGTCGTAAAGCCCATTTTGTAGAGTTGCGGGCCAGACGACAGACTACCACGACTGCCCCAGGAATTACCAGCACAGGCGATCGGCCCGTGGACTAAATGAGCAGCATCTGCGATCGGCACTAGAGCAATCATTGCACCATCAAAGGCACAGCCCCCTTGAGCCGCGCCAGGTTGTGCCTGTTGAGCGCATGATTTGTTTTTCTTTTCCGCTTGTTTGTGCTGATTATGTTCGCATCCTGTCTCAGTCAGCAGCTCGTTGATTTTTCCTTGGGTGCTTTTCATCTCTCTTCTCTTACTGAACTATGCCAATTTTGGATTTTGGATTGAAATAAAAATCTAAAATTGGCAATCTAAAATCCAAAATTGATTGACCAATGACTAATGACCAATGACTAACAAATGTATCTTGTGACATCCTCTCCACATACATCAGCGAGGTAAGATAGAGCGCGAAAACGCAATCCTACAAATTCGTCATATAAAGGATTGAGTTTACATAGTGGTGGGATATCAATAGTCTTCCCAAATAATTTAATTTGTCGCTCAAAGGGACAACAACAAGGAATTGTTTGGCAAATTAGATGAGCGATGCGATTATTTTTAACCTGAATTTCATCCACCACACGGCGTAACGGATTAAGAAGATTGTGGAACCACCCTGGTTTTTTCTGATTAGGTGGATGGTAATTAGGATGAGGATGAGTGTGAGTATGTTCGTGAGTGTGATTGATGGTTTCCATTATCAATTCCTTGGGTAAATGCTATCAAGAAAAAGGGGAGTTGGGGATTGGGAATTGGGTCTTGGGTATTGGGTTTGCATATTTCCCCATTCCCTATTCCCTATTCCCTACTCCCCTTCTTTACCCTTTAATTAACACGTTGTGTTTCTACGCAATTTCTAACGAATCAAGTCGTAGGAAATATCTGTCTTAGAAGGAATGTTGGTGTTGCGATCGATTTCTTCAAACAGGGTGTTTACAGTCCAGTTGAGGAGGTTGATTATACCTTGATAACCAATGGTGGCGTAGCGGTGTAAGTGGTGACGATCCATGATGGGGTAGCCGATTCTCACGAGGGGAATCTTGGTGTCGCGCCACAGGTACTTACCGTATGTGTTACCAACCAGGAAGTCTACTGGTTCGGTGAACAACAATGAACGCATGTGCCACAAGTCTTTACCAGGCCAAATAGTTGCATGTTGACCGAAGGGGCTAGAAGCAAGCAATTCTCTCATTTCTGCTTCAAATACTTCGTTGCTGTTGTGAACCAAGACATGCACAGGTTCAGCACCCATTTCTAGCATAAAGCCAACTACGCTGTATACTAAATCTGGTTCGCCGTAGATAGCGAAGCGCTTGCCGTGAATCCATGAGTGGGAATCAGTCATGGCATCAACTGCACGACCGCGTTCGATTTCCAATTCTTCAGGAATGGGGATACCACTCAATTCGCTGAGTTTCATCAAGAATTCATCAGTACCCTTAATGCCCCAAGGACGGGAAACTGAGGTTGGTTGATGCCATTCTTTTTCGATGTATTCGCGGGTTTTGAGGGTAGAGTGTGCTTGCAGAGCGATCGTAGCTTTCGCATTGATTGAATCTGCTGCATCTTCTAGCTTTGTACCACCTGGGTACATATCGAATTCACCTGTGTTTGGTGAATCCAAGTAGTCGCTGTTGTCGGCTAGAATTGTGTAGTCAAAGCCGAACAAAGAAGCAATCCGCTTGATTTCGCGGTTGTTACCTACATAGGTATCAAAACCTGGGATGAAGTTGATTTTACCATTGCTGGTTTCTTTCTTATGACCTGCGGTCAAGTTAGAAAGAATTCCCTTCATCATGTTGTCGTAACCAGTGATGTGGGAACCGACAAAGCTAGGGGTGTGAGCGTAAGGTACTGGGAAATCTTGAGGAACTGAACCAGCTTCCTTGGCGTTGTTGATGAAAGACTGCAAGTCATCACCAATTACTTCTGCCATACAGGTGGTGCAGACAGCGATCATCTTGGGCTTGTAGAGTTGGTAAGAGTTCGCCAACCCGTCAATCATGTTTTGCAGACCACCAAACACGGCTGCATCTTCAGTCATTGAAGAAGATACACCAGAGAATGGTTCTTTGTAGTGACGGGTTAAGTGGGTGCGGAAGTAAGCAACGCAACCTTGAGAACCTTGAACAAAGGGTAGAGTACCTTCAAAACCAACAGCAGCAAAGATTGCTCCTAGTGGTTGACAACCTTTAGCAGGGTTAACGGTTAAAGCTTCACGAGCGAAGTTCTTTTCACGATAATCCCAACCTTTTGTCCATTCTGCAACCCGTTGTACTTCTTCGGCTTCGTGACCGTTTTCAAACTGCTTTTTGTTTTCAAATAGCTGTTGATACTCAGGTTGGTGGAATAACTCGACGTGATCTTGAATTTTTTCTGGATTCTGAGGCATTTCTTCTGGACTCCAAGGTTACTGAATTCTTTTACTGATTGAGGTGCGAGTGGGGAGTAGGGAGTGGAAATATGATTCAAAATTCAAAATGCAAAAATCAAAATAAATTTTTAATCTTTCAATTTTGAATTTTGTATTCCCAACTCCCCCCTGGGGTTTTAGCCCCAGGTTATCCTTACTTATCTCACTCTCCCATTTCCCTAAACGGCAGCCTTAGCCTTAGCTTCAGCCTTCTTAGCCTGAGCTTTTTCATTCCAAGGAGCGCCAATTAATGCCCAGGTTGGGCTGTTGAGTGCCAAGTCCATATCGCGTGCGAAGATGGCGAAGCCGTCATAACCGTGATAAGGGCCGGAGTAATCCTTTTTGTGGTTTAATTCTTTTCAATAGCCTAATGTTTACAGTAAACAGTGTCAGCGATAAGCATTGTTCGCTGATAACACATTTATTTTTAGGCTAAATATAGGCTAAAAACACAGCATAACTAGGTTCAGAACTCACGCATCATCTAAATGTTGTCCTGAACCAAGGCGATTAAAAAATCGCCTGTTTTTTTGCTCATCTCTGCAAGCACAGCAGCAAAAAGAACACATGAGAACGAAAGTACTACTGGAATTAGAGAAAGTTAATCTGCGTTTGAAGTCTGCAAAGGCAAAGGTGACAATTAGAGAATCGAATGGAAGTCTGCAATTACGAGCGACGTTGCCAATTAAACCGGGAGACAAAGACAGCAACGGTACTGGAAGAAAGCAATACAATCTCAGCTTGAATATTCCCTCTAACTTAGATGGACTCAAAACGGCTGAGGAAGAAGCCTATGAATTAGGGAAGTTAATCGCTCGTAAAACGTTTGAATGGAATGATAAATACTTAGGTAATGAGGCAATTAAAAAAGAATTTAAGACCATAGGAGAATTACTCGAAGAATTTGAAACTGAGTATTTTAAAACTCATAAACGAACTACTAAAAGCGAACACACTTTTTTTTATTACTTTTCCCGAACAAAGAGATTTACGAATCCTAAAGATTTGGCAACTGCTGAGAATCTGATAAGTTCAATTGAACAAATCGATAAAGAATGGGCTAAGTATAATGCAGCTAGAGCGATCGCAGCATTTTGCATGACATTTAAAATCGAAATCGATTTATCTAAATATTCCAAAATGCCGGAAAATAATTCCCGCACTATCCCTACAGATGCTGAAATAGCTGATGGAATTCTCAAGTTTGAATATTATCTGAATAATAGAGGTAATCAAGTAAATCAAAACGTTCAAGATAGCTGGCAACTTTGGCGATGGACGTATGGAATGTTAGCAGTTTTTGGTTTACGTCCACGAGAACTTTTTATTAATCCTGATATTGATTGGTGGTTGAGTCAAGAAAATGTCGATTTGACATGGAAAGTTCATAAGGATTCTAAGACTGGTGAGAGAGAAGCATTACCTTTACATAGACAATGGATTGATGACTTTGATTTGAGAAATCCTAAATATTTAGAGATGTTGGGGAGTGCGATCGCAAAAAAAGATAACACTAATCATGCTGAGATAACGGCGTTAACACAGCGAGTTAGTTGGTGGTTTCGCAAGATAGGATTGGATTTTAAGCCTTATGATTTACGTCACGCTTGGGCAATTCGGGCGCATATTTTGGGAATACCAATTAAAGCGGCGGCGGATAATTTAGGCCATAGTGTGCAAGTTCACACGCAAACTTATCAGCGTTGGTTTTCCTTAGATATGCGGAAGTTGGCAATTAATCAAGCTTTAAGTAAGAGAAATGAAGTTGACTTGATTAGGGAGGAGAATGCTAAGTTGAGGATGGAGAATGAAACATTGATGTTGGAGATTGAGAAGTTGAAGATGGAATTGGTTTATAAGCGAAGTTAAAAATCAAGTGCATTTTGTACACTTATACTATATACATATAAATCATAGAAGGTGCAATTGTAGAGATAGCAATTGCTTCGTGAGAATTTTTAAGTAAGTGCAATCGCTAGCTGTCGATTTACCTAAAATTTGGTATCGTTGCAGGAGAGGATAGCGATCGCATTTACAGTTGAGTTACGAGCTATCAGTAAATTATTTGGTTTTTACATCTCGCTTTTGTAGCATTACAGGTACAAATATCTTGTTATATTCAGCTAAAGCAAGAATGAGAAATGCAATAGCTAGGATGATAGCGGCTGGAAGTCCCCCATATTGAAGTAATGCAATTGTATCTGATTGTTCCAAAGGTGAGATGATGGCTTTTTCAGTCGTACAAACAAGTTTTTCTGGTTTCGCTGTTGTTGTTTGGCAGCGCAATAGCTGATTTGTTTGTTGTTGCTGTTGAATAGTTTCAGAGACTAAAGAGTAATTCATAGATATATTCAATCCTTTAATCAGATTTTAAGATGTAATGACCAACAAATACATTCTATAAGCTGCTTCTGAAAAAGTCCCAGAAAATAATTTCCAGTAAATAAAATATAAGCGGAAAAATTTTTCCGCTTTTGAAAATAACTGGAAAACATATACATTCTCAAGCCAATTCAGTTAAACTGAATCAAAATATGCCAAATTATAAGACAGTTTAGGAAGATAACAGTAACTATGAAAAACTGGTACACATTTTTAAGAACGGAGGTGTTTCCTCAAGAACGATATGGATTAACCAAAACTGAGCAAGCCATTCTTTTGTCTAAATTTCCTAGCCAAGAAACTGTCAGAACTAACAAACTGGTTGCAGATCAAGCGATAGAAGATGATGAATTGCCTCATAATCCAGAGACTGTTAGAAAGCATATGTGGACAATATACAATGAGCGGTTCTGTCCAAAGGATGGTAAGGAAGGTTTTCCGGGCTATAAACAGAGAAGCCAAAATAAAGATCAACAATTCCTCGCTTGGTTAAAACAACAGTATTTGCAATGGCTGCAAACTTCTAACTTTGATACTCCACTTCGGTCAGCTTCAGACGCTAACGTTCTAATTCAAGTATCTTCGGCAGCATTAGGAAAACTCAGCAACCATGTACCAGATTTACCATTAAATTTCTTGCCACGCTTTGATGCACTTAAGGACGTGAAAAAGTTGGTACTTGATGGTACAAACCAGCCAGTAGGCGTTACTGGAACTGCGCTTAGAGTTGGAGTGCAAGGTATGGGCGGAATTGGCAAATCAGTTTTGGCAGCAATGCTAGCACGGGATGAGGAGGTGCGACATAGTTTTCCCGATGGTATTTTGTGGGTAACGCTTGGCCAAAATCCAGCACTTACCTTACGGCAATTAGATTTAGCCAAAATGCTGGGCGATAGTTCACAGATGTTCCAAGATGTTCAACAGGGCAGAGTTCACTTGAGCGAATTGTTAGCAGATAAAGCTTGCTTATTGATTCTAGATGACGTGTGGCAAAGCAAACACGCTGAAGCATTTAATACACTAGGGCAGAAGTGCAAGATGTTAATTACAACACGCGACAATAAGGTGCTTCAGGAACTGGGCACTGTTGAATATTTGCTAGGTTTGCTGGAGGATGAAGAGGCGCGAACACTCTTGGCATTGTGGGCAAAACAAGAGAAAGAAACATTACCTTTTGAGGCAGATGAAGTGGTGCGAGAATGTGGTAACTTGCCTTTGGCGCTAGCAATGATTGGTGCATTAGTGCAAGGTAAGCCAGACCGTTGGGGCAATCTGCTGCACAAGCTTTGCAATGCTGATCTAGAAAAAATTAGCCATCAATTTCCTGATTACCCTTATCCAAACTTACTGAAAGCGATTCAAGTCAGTATTGAGGCATTAGATATTGATATCCAAAAGCGCTATTTAGATTTTGCCGTTTTTCCAGAAGATACGCCTATTCCTGAAGCTGTGTTGCAAACTTTTTGGGAACCGGAAGGGCTAGATGAATTCAACACGCAAGATGTGGTAGATGTGCTAGTAGAGAGATCGCTAGCACGGCGTGATGATAAAGGATGTTTAACTTTGCATGACCTCCAGTATGACTATGTGCGTAAGCAAGCTGGAGATTTGCCTGCATTGCATAACCGTTTTGTGAATTCTTACTCTTCACGTTGCTCAAATGGCTGGCATACTGGTCCAAATGATGGCTATTTTTTTGAAAACTTAGCTTACCATCTACATGAATCTGGGCGAAAACAAGAACTGTATGAACTGCTAACTAAATCCCCAGATTGGATGGAAGCGAAATATATTGCTTGTACAGGTGATGCAGCCTATGTTGCTGATTTGGAATTGGCAATAAGTGACTTTACCGATCCGTTAGAAGCAAACCAATTGTTAACGCTGACTCAACTCCAAACAGCAAGACAAGTAGTAAATCAAAGAGTAACTAATTATAGCGACACTGATTTAGAAACTTTGGTCTGGTTGGGGCGTGAAACAGAAGCAGTTGGCTATGCGCGTTTGCGACAATTTCCTGAAACTAGGTTTAACGGCTTATTAACTGTTTTTAAAGCACAACAAAAGAAAAGAGAAGTTAACTATCTACTTTTGCAGGAGCTAAAAGAATTAGCTTTATCAAATCAAACGAGAAGTTTGGATAAACCAAAGATATTAGTCAATTTAGCAGTAGCTATATCCCAAACTATATGTCATACAGAATTTCTAACAGTAATTGAAGAATCTGAAAATTTTATTCAAAGTAGAAGTTCAAATGAAGCATATGTATTGACAAAATTAGCAGAAGCTTTAGATAGAATAGGACAGAATAATAAGGCAACTAAAGCCTTTGTCCAGGCAGAGAAAATTGCACTTGCTGAACAGAATTTCTGGTTTAAAGCATTTTATTTAACAAATTTAGTAGCTACCCTTGTTCAAGTACGTCGTTTTAGTGAAGCTAAACAAGTAGCAAATAAAATTGAGGTGAAGTGCTGGAAAGTACAAGCATTAAGTGAATTAACTAAAGCACTGATTGATGAAGGATTAGGTAAAGAGGTATATCCAATCTTTACAGAAATTAAATTTTTGGTAGAAGTTAATAATTCAAATCCTGCCGATCATCATGAACAATGGACGGATGCATTGGGCCGGTTTGCAGTAGTGTTAGCTCAAGTTGGATGTAAAAAAGACGTTAATAAATTCTTCACAAAAGCTCGAAAATTTATTTATGAGAGTCCTTGGTGGTGCCGTGAAAGATCTAAAAATCGTTTAGTATATCACTTGGCTCAAGCTGGACGTTTCCATGAAGCTTATAAATTAGCTTTTACTATTCCTAAAGGTAGTTTGGAACGAGCAAAAGCTTTGAGTGCATTAGCAAATACTTTAGCGCAAGTAGGGCAGACTAAAAGAGCCATAGAAATTTTTACAGAAGCCAGAGAAGCTGCCAGTATTACCAGAGATAGATTGGCAGTAGCAGCAATGGGTAATCTAGCAGTGATAATGGAAAAGGCTGGATACAAAGCAGAAGCAGAGGCTATTTTTATCAAAATAAGGGATATTGCGAATAACGAAGATGAACACGAACAGGTAGATATATTCAGTACATTAGCTATTGCTTTTGCTCAAGTTGGACGCTTCAGTGAGTTACAGGAAGTTTTTCAGATGATTCCGCCAGCCAATTCATATCGTGTCAAAGTACTAAGTGCATTGGCAGTTGCTCTTGAGTTAGATGGGCAAAAAGTCGAAGCAGATAGAATTTTTGAAGATATTCAGGAGTTTGCTCACAAACCTATGACAAGTACATCTCTTTATGCACCACCACAAAGTACATTAGTAAAAGCATTAGCTCAGGTAGGTCGTTTTAAGCAAGCTATGGAAAACACGCTTCATATTAATGACGATTTACAAAAAGCGCAAGCATTATGTGCTGTAGGAGCAGCCTTAACTAATGCAGGACTCGAAGCTGAGGCAAATAGAATATTTATGGAGGCTAAAGCAGCTACCTATGCTGTTGAAAGCTATGGGCGCAGAGAGTTAGCAGTGTGGACATTTGCAGCTGCATTATCTCAAGCAGGACATTTCGATCTAGCTAAGAAAGAGGTTCAACCGTTAATTGATAATGGCTTCCATCGCTCGGAAGAACTAAGCAATTTAGCAGCGCCGATCGCAAACATTGGGCACTTTGTTGAAGCATTCACCACACTGGGATTGCAAAGACTCGATAAATTTTTATATGATCTGAGTGAATGGGCATCAGCATTTGAGAAACTTCAGCCAAGATTATCGTTAGAGGTTATGCAAGAAGCAGTTTGCATTGCCGGGTGGGTACGTCCCCACTGGAAAGAAATTTCTCAACTTTTTCCTGAGATCACAAATAGCTGAATTTTAAAATAGTGCGATCGCCCTTTCTCTCCAACACAACAAGCGATCGCCTTCAGATTCTGCAAAGGCGAATGTGTCTACACCTAATGCTGCTTGAGTGGGATAAACGATAGAATTTAGGCAAAGACTTTATCTTTCTGGTTAGCTGTCTACGATGTCTGCAAGAGATAGGTTCCATGAACTGGTTAGAACTGCCCTTGAGAAGCAAGGGTGGATAATTACTCATGATCCCTACCACATTGATTTGGGGTTTGTTGATTTTTACATCGACTTGGGTGCAGAACTGTTGCTAGCAGCGACAAAGGATGAAGAAAAGATTGCAGTTGAAATCAAAACCTTTTTGGCACCCTCAACGATTTCTGAGTTCCATACTGCAATTGGACAATTTATTAACTACCGCATTGCTTTGGAAGATGACGATCCAGAGCGGCGGTTGTATTTGGCAGTTCCGCTCGATGTTTATAGGCGATTTTTCAGATATCCATTTATTCAAACGGTCATTGTGCGTAACAAAATTCCCCTTTTAGTGTATGACACAGAAAAACAGGAGATTGCAGAATGGATAAGCTAAATTTGTATCGTGAACTAATTCAGAAATTATTGACGGCGCGAGCAAAGTTACGTTCAAAGAGCGATCCAATCGAAAGTCAAACCATTTTTGATACTACAAAAGACCACTATCAGCTTGTGCATGTGGGATGGAAGGATAGTAGTACCCGGATTTATGGCTGTGTGCTGCATATAGATATCAAGGATGGGAAGATTTGGGTGCAGCATGATGGAACGGAGGATGCGATCGCAGATCAACTTGTGAGCGAGGGAGTACCTAAGCAGGATATTGTGATTGCATATCACGCACCTCATGTAAGACAGTATACAGAGTTTGCTGTAGGCTAAACCTATTTAAAAAGCCTGTTTGCGATCGCTACTCACAAACAGACTTAACTTTTTCACATTTCTAATTAAGCTTGCTCCCAAAGCTGACGTACATAATCAGGGAGCGCGCCAGCAACTTCCTGAATCCGCTCTGGAGAAAGTTCGTGTTTGGTAGCAGAAAATACCGCTTTAACTGCCTGTTCTGCCTCAACTGATCCTGGAACCCCTCCTTCATTAGCAACCCGCGTTAGAAATAGCTTGGAGTCAATTCCAATGGGAGCCGGGCCTTTTAAAGGTTGACGGATTTTACTTAAAAATCTCACAATGGGATTGGTGTCTTTCCAGAGTTCAGCCACTTCAAACTGGAGTGCTTTTTCATCTGTAGGTATAGCTTCTGTATGCAGTTCTGACTCGACGCGATCAATTGTGTCCGCGGTCATTAAGTCACGCATAACGCGATACACAACTTCGGTAAAGTCTCTTGCGTCATACAAATCTGCAAATCCGCTCCGAACCATGACCTTTTCAAGAAATGAGTGATGTTCGTCTGCGATCGCAGTTCGAGTATCTTCAATCTCTGTTGGGTCAACTTCTGGAATATTTGTTCTAAAACTTTGATCTGGCATTGTTTTTCTTGTGTTTTTTAATTTTGAGTCTTTATGCTTACCTTATGTAAGGTCGCACAAATCAAAAACGCTTGAAATCTTCCAGAAGTTTGAGATGGTATCTATTCAAAAGTTAGAAATTCATCTGATTTGCATGGATACAGGTAACAGAACTACTCCTCTACAAAGGTTCTGGATAACACATATTTAATTTCTGAAAATATCATATCTATTGAGTAGAGCAATACTTTTAGTGTTTTTGCTCGTTGTAGACATCGCCTATTAGTATCAAAAAACAGTCAAAATAGATGAGTTAATATAAAAGCAGCCGAAACAAAGATGCTACAAACAACAAACATCGAAATTCACACTTCCCATGTCAAAGTACCTAACAATGGCTTAAAAATCGATGCTTACTTAGCTCAACCAGCACAAAAGGGAAGTTTTGGCGCAGTTATAGTTTTTCCAGAAATTTTTGGAATCAACAGTAATATTCGAGATATCACCGAACTAATCGCTAAACAAGGTTATGTAGCGATCGCTCCGGCGCTGTATCAACGTGTTGCTCCCGGTTTTGAGGTTGACTATAGCCAAGAAGATGCTGGCTATAGCCCAGAAGGCTATCAGCTTGGTTTACAATACTATCAACAAGTTAAGTATCAGGAAATTTTAAGCGATATTCAAGCTGCGATCGCATACTTGAAAACTTTGCCCAATGTCAAAGATGATGCGATCGGTGTTATTGGTTTCTGTTTTGGTGGTCATGTTGCTTACATGGCTGCAACTTTACCCGATATCAAAGCAACAGCTTCGTTTTACGGTGGCGGCATTACCAGTTCCAGTTATGGTGAAGAAACTCCAACCATCAATCGCACCTCGCAAATTCAAGGTACTATTTATGCATTTTTTGGTACAAGAGATGCATTAATTTCCCAAGAGGAAAACCAACAGATAGAGGCAGAATTAAAGAAACATAACATTAATCATCGTGTATTTCGATACGACGCAGGACACGGATTCTTCCACGGATTCTTCAAAGATAAGTACCCATTCATCACCCAGAATCAGAGTTACAATCCCGCAACTGCCCCTGATGCTTGGCAATATGTTTTAGAACTGTTTCAAAATCACTTGTGATCTGGTGTTAGCTTGATTACTTATTAAACCCGAAGAACCCCACCCCGCCAAAGCTACGCTTCGTCTCTCCTCCCCGCTTGCGGGGAGGGGATTAAGGGGCAATACGGTTCAATTAAGGGCTAATTGTACAAAATTGTGGGTTTTCGAGACGCGATAAATCGCCGTCTCTACAAGTGTTTTGGTCTTATCTGAACTGTATTGAATTCAGGAGCAATAATTCAGAAGCCAGAATAGTTAAAGAATCAAATAAAGACTTGATAAATATCCTAGTTTTAATAAACTCCTTATATATTCTGGTTTCTGACTCCTGGATGCTAAGTTCTTACGTGATTTGTAAATAAAATCTAAAGATAACTGAATCTTGATTTACTCAGCAATAGACTAAATACAGTGTATTTATATAGTTTTATCTGCCGAGTTTATTCATAATTTTAATAAATATTATATAAGCAAAAAAACTAGGAATTTATAAATGATTGATTCTCTTATTTTATTATTTCTATTGTTTTTAGGTATTCCCTTTGCTATTGCTCAGATTATGCCTGACAAAAAGTGGCTAATAGCTTATACTATTTTTTTTGGAACCTTAGCTATTGCGCTGTATTATAATCACTTAACAACGCCAAGCTATCGGCAAGGAAATAGTTTTTCTTACATTTTTGGAAAAATAGCTGCTTGTTTATTTGATACATCAATAATTGTAGGAATTATTAATAGAGCTACTGTGCTATACTTGAGTTCAATAAATGTTACAATTAACATTTGGTTGATAGTTAGCTTAGTTTTGCTCAATCTGATGCTTATTGTACTTATTTTTCTTGGATTGATGACAGTCTATTGATTGAGTAAATATTAAGTAGAGTATGGTACGGCTATGCAAAGATTTGAGAGTTTGAGAAAGTCATGATTAGCCGTAACACACTAAATATGTAGGGTGCATTAAGTATTGCTATAACGCACCCTACAGTTTAAGGTTTACTACAAAATAAAATTACAAGACTGCGATACTATTGGCTTTAAGCTTTTGAGTTTTTAAGCAGGAATTGACAACCACATAAAAATGGGTTTGGATTGTCTATGCGATCGTCCGCAAGCACTTCAATGGCTAGCTTGCTGTTGTAAATCAACTCGTCATAATCCATCAATGCATTCCACTTGATTTTGCCAGTGGGGAAACCTAGCTGTGAAGCGGCATCGGCTATTAACTCTTGCCATTTCTGAATCTCTGGATCTTGCGATTTGGAATAATCGAGAATGGCAATAAATGCATCAGGCTTGGTAACTCGCAGGATCTCTGCAAGAGCGCGGACTGGATCGTTAACAACACAGAGCGTATATCCCGACGCTGCTGCATCAAAGCTATTATCAGGAAAATCAAGATTGCAGAGATCCGCTACCTTAAAAGTGATGTCTGCGGATACGCGTTTTTTACGTGCTTCATCCATCATCTTTTCAGAAAGATCGACACCGACGACACTTACACCTTCAGGATAAGCTGGAAGATTAAGGCCTGTTCCTACAGCAGCATCTAGTACAGTTTGTCCTGGCTTCAGCTGCAAGGAAGCAATTAGGGGGTCGCGCTCGATGTGCCAGTAATGCTTCATAATCGCGTCATAATCCACTGAACCCTGATCGTAGGTTTCAATCACTTGATTTATCTGCATAGCTTCCTTAATAAATAGGACTACTGGTTTTAACTATCTGTTCAACTGTGTAATATGTTGGTGATAAAACCTCGTGTATTGTACTACTAGCTAAATAACTTGACAATTCCAAACTAGTATAAATTTAAACCAATCCATGAGCTTTTAGCCGTAGAGGAATCTGAATGATAAACTCGGTTCCAACTCCCGAAGTTGAGATGCACTCCAGTTTACCGCCGTGTTTTTCCGTGATGATTTGGTAGCTGATGGACATACCCATTCCGGTTCCTTTACCGATGGGTTTGGTGGTGAAAAAGGGATCGAATATTCGTTGCTGAAGTTCTTTGGAAATCCCGACTCCGTTATCAGCGATCGCTATTTCCAACCATGTTAAATTAACCACAGATGTGCGAATCTTGATTCGATTGGGGTTATCCTCGATCTCCTGATAGGTGCGCTTGGCATTATTTTCTTCTAATGCATCAATGGCATTCACTAAAATATTCATAAATACCTGGTTGAGTTTTCCGGCATAACATTCTACTAGGGGTACGGTGCCGTAGTCTTTAATCACCTCAATTTCAGGTTGTTCTGGTTTAGCTTTGAGACGGTGTTGCAAAATCATCAAGGTACTGTCGATGCCTTCATGAATATCGACGCTTTTGAATTCTGCTTCGTCGATGCGAGAGAAGTTCCGCAGCGACAGTACAATCTGGCGAATGCGTTCAGTCCCTACTTTCATCGAAGACAACATTTTTGGCAAGTCTTCTTGCAAAAACTCCAGTTCCATGTCTTCAGCAGCGGTTTGAATTTCAGCACTAGGGTTAGGATCATATTGCTGATACAACTGTACAAATGCTAATAAATTTTGGGTATATTCCTGCACATGGACAAGGTTGCCATGAATAAAGTTGACTGGATTATTAATTTCGTGTGCGACTCCAGCAACTAATTGTCCCAGACTAGACATTTTTTCACTTTGAATAACTTGAAATTGAGTCCGCTGCAATTCCCCTAATGCATTTTTTAGTTCCGTGGTGCGTTCTTCTACCCGATCTTCTAGTTCTTCTTTGCTTTTCTCTAAGGCAGTAAAAGATTCGTGTAGTTGTCTTGCCATCTGGTTGAAAGAGTTGGACAGGGTATTAAGTTCTTGAATGCCGTTACTTTCCACTGTCTGAGCTAAATTGCCGGATGCCATCGCTTTACTTGCCCAATTCAGGCGCAAAATCGGGCGTACAATCCAATGGGAAGTAAACACGCCCATCACCGAGGCAACAACTAATGCCCCAATACAAAGGGCGATCGTGGTGTTGGTGTTGGCGTTAATTTGCGCCATGAATGCATTTTCTGGCAAACTCACTACCACCAGCCAATCTAAGCCATACTTGTCACGCCAAGGTACAACATCAACGAAATGCCGTTTTCCTTCCAGTTCAAGCTGAAAATCTGCGTCTTGGGTGATGGAGGTAAACCCGTTGAAGCTTTGGAGATGTTTGGCAACGTTCTGGATGATTGCATCAGAACTGTCAATCGCCCGTACTCGCCGGATCTCTTGATTGACGAGGACAAAAGGCTTCTCTGTACCGGAACTGGCGATTAGTGTACCATCCCGCTCTAAAAGGAACACCCGCCCAGATTGACTAATATTCAAATTGCGTAAAAAATCGCTGAGTTTCAATAGATGAATATCAGAGGCAATCATTCCTAGTAAGCGATTTTGCGAATCATAGATGGGACGACTAGCAGAGGCGGCAATGTAGGGGCCTGTTGGCAAATTTGCAGTATAAATCTTTGTCCAGATCGGTTTACCAGCAGCGATGGGTTGGGTGTACCAAACTTCGTTGAAGTTGTCCCAAGTAAAATGATTATTAACTTGAGTCCGATTGCCCTGATTATCCGTGGCGTAGTTGGTAGTGTTATTGGGAAGCTTGGCAGTCCAATCATCAATGGTGATCGTTTTGCCATCATAACGAGCGACTCCCATTCCCTCACCCGTCGTTAGTCCAATACCAATATAAGTCAAGTCATAAGCCTGCATCTGATCCCAGAAATACTTGCCAAGGGTTTGGCGATGCCTACGGCTGGCTCCGCCTACGCTCACATCCAATATTCCCCTGCGGATAGTATCTGCGTTGATCTGATTAAGGGTTTGCGGAATGGAAAGACGAGACTTCAAATGTTCATCCACTACCTCGCTGGTGCGATCCATCAACTGTTCTGCCAGATCGTTAACTGCTCTTTGTCCATTTTTAAAGGACAAATAACCCACTAAACTGACCGCTGCAAAAATTTGGATGACGAAGGGAACAACAAGAACAATCTGTAATGGGAACGCTTTACCAATGCTTAGATAGTGAGTCTTCATTGCTGGAAGCTGGAAGTTGTGCTAATTTGATTTGCTTCTATAGTTCCCAAGATGCTCACGCACTTACCTTTGTCTAAATTTTTTGTTAAGTCAAAGGTACGATAAGGTGTCTTATCGTAAAGCGCAACACATCATCATAAGTAGGTAAACATAATTAATTACACAATGTCATTGCGAATGCAGCGTTCGCGGTAGCGTCTGTCTGCGACACGCTCCGCGAACGTAGAGAGCGTCTTCATTCTGACTCCTGAATTCAGCTATTCTGAACTCTTCTTTATTTTCATCGTCAGACTGTAAACCCTGTAACCCACAGGTACACCCAATCTAAGCCCAGCGATAGCCGTTTCTATGTCTAAAGATACAAGTTTATTGAATTTTGAGAGATTAGTCAGAGATTAATGAGATATTAAGTTGAAAAACTAATTCAGATAGAAACTTATGGCAACCGAGCAAGAGCTTCAATCTCTTTTTAATACCTTAGATAGCGATCAAGACGGCAAAGTATCCATTAATGATCTTTTTTTAAGTCCTGGCTTAAGTGCAATCATTTCATCAGAAACAAATACCACTAGTCCCCAGGAATTGCTAGTAAATTATGATTCAGACGAAGACGGCAGTATTACCTTTGAAGAGTTAAAGGAAGCAGTTGAGAAAGCAAATAATTTAAACTAGCAACCCAATCCCTAACACCCAATACCCAAAAATCCCTCTCTAGCCCACGCTTTGAGGGATTTGCCAAGTGACAATATTAAGCAATACGCTTGACTTTTAAGACAGTCGCTACAATTTTTCTTAACTGAACTGTATTGCAATCTTAAGTAGTTTTTCTACGAAAATGCGGCTCACAAAGTGCTGGTTTATACCCGTTGGGATAAACAAAATTCTCATGTCGTCGTGGTAAATTTCTCCGAGCAGAATCTAAATCAAGATAAAATTTCCGGCTTCCCAACTACTGAGTATTGGCAAGATTGGGTGTCAATCTGTTCTATTCGGGCACTACCGAGGCAACTAAATACCAGACAAATCGCTGTTTGCAGAGTCGCAAACGCCGACATTTCCTTGTCCCACCGATGCCAGCCTGTTGGATCAACATGAATGCGCTGGCTAACCATTTCTGCCTGCTGACGATTTGCGGCAGGCATTGCTGCCAGAAGTTTGAGCAGAGCGGCTTCAAATGCTTGACTCCAGCCTAAATCGGCTAGCAAGTATTGCACTCAAATAAGAAGTGCTAATCAAATATCCTAAATATTCGACAAAAACTGAACCTTACCATCGGCAGACTCAATCTGGCATTCCCAGCCGATGACTGGGAACGAGGTAAATATATTAAAAGATATTTGTAAAGTCTAATTTATGATTCGTAGAAAGAATTTTTTGGGATTCACCGGATTCTATTGAATTTTTCAGAATAATGGCTCATCTACATCATTTTTTGTCTTTGCTGAACTGGATTGAGCTACAAAGTAAATTTTTATGAAAACACAATTTTTTCGTGGGATTAATTATACTGAACAAGTGATTTCAGATAATAATCAAAAAGATTTAGGTACTGCCAATCCAGACTGGTTTATTGTAGAAGGCAACAACAATGTTGTGAAGACGGGAAATGGCAACGATGTTGTCTTACTCGGAAGAAAACTAGACTTAATCTTTAATTTTGATACTAGCATTTTTAGTGGTCAGGTTTTGCAAACTAGTCCAATGTCTTGCAATTCTAATGTGCTTGATGCGATCGTTCGTACTGGAGCAGGAGATGATTATGTCAGTTTAGGATCAGGCAATTACACAATTTATTTGAGCAGTGGAAACAACTTTTTAGACGATTACGGTGGAAACTATCTATTCGATGCTGATGGTAATATTATTGGATTAGAGCCAATTTCAACATTAGTTGCCTCAGCAGGATCAGGCGACGATATTTTCTCTTTAAGTGGATTCGCCAACCGAACCATTAATGCGGGAAATGGTAACAACTTAATTTTGCTGGGAAGCGGCGATGCCAATATCAATGCAGGCTCAGGAAATGACATTATCACCAGTGAGATTTCAATATTGACTTATGTTGTTGACACAGGATTGTCATCCTACAACCAAACTATAAAAGCTGGAAATGGTGATAATCAAATTGCTGTTGTTCCCTATGGCGAAACCACAATTCAAGCTGGCAGCGGCGATGATTTTATTTTGGCTGCTGGAATCTCTAATTCAAGTTTTGCAAAGATTTTTGCAGGTAATGGTAACAACACAATTGTTACAACTGATACAAACAGCACAATTAAGTCTGGCTCAGGTGATGACTTAATTTTTGCTGGTTCAGGTAATGACACTATCTATGGGGGAAATGGGAATGATCTAATCAATCTGCGAGGAGAAACGGTTTATCTTCCTAACCCTTTAAAGACGGATACAAATCTGTTTGGTTCATCTCTTGAGGTAACAGGCGGGGGAAATGATACAGTCTACTTGGGTCAAGAGAAAGACACAGATACAGTAGTTTTAGGAAGCAGTGGCTTTGCTGCCATCTATGGCTTTGGTTGCAACGATCGCTTAAATGTCAGCGGCTTAAATGCCAGCTTCAGCCGGGTGGGAAATGATACGTTAATTAGTTCATGTGGTGGTTCTTTGGGGATTCTCAAAGGATATACAGGTTCAGTAAATTTAGTGTAGGAGTTGGAGTCAGTGCGATCGCCTAACTGCATAGAATATGTTAGGACTTACGAACTGAAAACCTGAAACCTAGATTCCCCCTAACCCTTTAAAAAGAAGGGGTTGGGGGATTTTTTGCGTGTAGTCTTATGTAACGCATTATCTTAAACAAACGCAATTGCTTTTGTATTAAGACAAAGAAATTTTACTTGCGAGTTAGGTTAAGCAGTTCTTTGGGAGAAGCAAGTAAGTCAATAGCCACGAAGTAAATTTGACCTTGAGGATCGAGTAAAAATCGCCAAGCAATGTTCATCCCAACATTACCTCCAAACCAAGGAGTTTCTACCGTACCAGTAATCTTATGCTGTGTATAACCATCTTCTATGGTTTCCGAAATGCCTTTGGTTGGCTTCATCACTAACCCTTGTCCCTCATCTCTTAGGTAGGCAGTGATTGCTTCTCGACCAACAATTGGTTTTTGGAAGGGTGGTTGCAGCGCACCGTTGCTAGCAAATAAAGCAACAGCAGCTTCAAAGTTATCTGCATTCATCGCTTCAATGTATTTCAGCACTGTCGGTTCTGTAACTCCCTCGATCGTAAATTGGGGACTTAGGGATGTACGTGGGAAGTTAAAGTTTATGACTTCTGCCTGTTTATTATCAGCCAGAGATGGATCGAAACCCATATTTACTACAGTATTACGTAGTACAGTAATTTGCTGACTCTGATCGATTCTCTGAACAGCTTCTAGCACTGTTTTAACTTCAGTTGACATTTGATAACCAGCGGGCATAGGAGCGACGATACCCTCTTTCATCCACTCTCCTAACTGCCACCAGAATCCTAATTTAGCGTTGACGCCAAAGTATGCATAAGAACGGCTGATGGGAGTATCAGCATTACTCGCTAAATCTCTCATTAACTGGGTTTGTTCTTCATGAGACATCTGCTTAATGTCGTTGAATATACCTTCCATTAATTGGAGATTTGCTTTTCCGGGAGCAGCTGGAGTAATTGTACGACCTAGTTCAGCGTAGGCATACCAGAGAAATGCCAGTTGATCGTCAATGTTGAGTTTAGCAAACATTGCTGTAGTGGCTGGAACAGCATCTGCTACTTGAGTGCTAGAGAAAATATTGCGTGCGGACTCGATACTATAAGTCATGCTTATTACCTTAAAGATTTACCTATTCAATAGTTGCTTTCGCCTACATTTTGCAGGTTAGAGGATAAATCTAGGGCATTTTTCCTGGATGACACAATTATCCCTAGATATCTAAATCCGAATCATTATGATTCACTACTCTGGCATGATAGCTAGTAAACGTTAACAAAAGACTAAGATTTATAAAATTTATCTGATGAATATCATTGAATGAAATGTATATCTACTATTTATTTTTCAATTTATGGTCTAATAAAAGTAACTTTTTGGAAAATATATCTTCCTTTAGAAAGATATTTAACTATATAACATCTATCTATGTAGATACATACATCTACATTTTGAAATTTTTTGGTGTAAAGATAAAATTTGGTAATTGCTTAAATTTCTTTTTTTAATTAGTCTATATTTCGTGGCAGATTTATCTCTAGCTGTAGGTTGAGTTAAATAAAATCCAGTCAGACATCGCTGATAAATCATAAATCTACCTGGAATATATTAAATAATTGATTATACCTAAGATTATTAAATGAGCCGGGTAAAACACATAGAACCATCTAGTTCGCGAACCTTGTTTACCATTGAATTGAAAAACAATAAGTCCTGCAAAAATTGCCCAAGCTTGAAAGATATTAAGCATAGATAGGATTGCTAAAGTAAAAAAGTGAAATATGCACCAGTATAGCAACCATATTTTGGGCTTCAGTTTGTCTGTAAGAGACATCAATAAAATTACTCCAATCCCATAAGCTCCATAGGAAAAGTCAAAGTTCTCGGCAACTAATGCACACAATCCAATAATGATTGATTTCTGCCATAATTGCGGGTAACGCTTTACTAAGCGCAACATCACAAGTCCAAGAACAAGCGTGTAAAGAATATTAAATGATAACCTCTGGAAAATAAAACTATAGATTGGCTGAGATATAATCGCTGTAATTAATAGCCTGCTTCCATAGCGGTACACACTTTTGGTGTGTTTTTCACCTTTCGCAAGAAGCCATGCAAAAAGGGGAAAGCTCAATCGCCCAAAAAAGTGCAAGATTAGAAACTCTGGCATTAGCAAATAGCACACATGATCCATAACCATGAATACTACTGCTAAGATTTTAATGTTAAAAGCTGAAACTTTAATCACAACGTTACAGTTACCTTATTAGATTCGTTAATATAAAATATCTAAAACTTTATTTATTTAATATAAGAGTTATTCAAAATCCTAGCAATTTGATAACATTAACAAAAAGGGCAATGTCTACGAAGGGCTGTTTAGTGACACCCTCTTTAGCAGAGATAACAAAAACACTATGGCAAAGCGTAAGAAAAGCAATCTCCAGTGGATTAAAGAAACGCTTGAACTAAAACCTGACCATCGCTGGGAATCTCCATCAGGCTACAAAATATTTGTCGCAGATAGAGGCGCTGTTCGTTTCAATGTTCCCCAGAATTGGGTTTTTGAGCCACAAGAGAAATCCTTCAAGTTCATGGATAAAAAACCGCCCAACGATGATTGCTGTCTGGAAGTATCTTTTAATCGCCTGCCACCCAACGACTGGAGCCAGTTTCCGCTAAAATCCACCTTGAAGAAAGTCCTGGAAGACGACAGCCGCAACATCATTGCCAAAGGAGAAATTATTACCGTCAAGCGTCAAACCGCCAGAATTGTCTGGACAGAGATGAAGTTCATTGACACTCAAGAAGAACCACGGGAAGCTTTTTCGCGGACTTGCATTGGTTTGGGGTCGAATGTTCAATGCTTGATTACATTCGATTATTGGGCAGATCAAGCAGAACAATTAATACCCGTTTGGGATGAAGCGATGCGTAGTCTCACATTAGGGTTGTATATTCGTGACCCTATGACTGGTTTAGCTTTCCCAGACTGAGCTACAACAAGAAATTGAGGCGATATTTACGATGGGCGTAGTTGTAGCACCTCACAATTTCTATATGCTAAATTTGGAGCGGGATAGTAACAAAGTTACAAAGCTATGGTTTAGGTTCTATATGCCTAACTGGTGCGCCAAGCTTTTGCATAAGCGTATACCGCAGAGTGCTTTAAACTATACCATCGTTTGATTAGCTCAGTTGGCAGAGCGATCGACTCATAATCGATTAGTCACAGGTTCGAGTCCTGTATCAAACCCCAGGAAGTTAGCTCACTGGTAGAGCAATCGACTCATAATTGATGTGTTGTAGGTTCGATTCCTATACTTTCACCCAAACCTGTCCGGGTTAAAAGACAATACCCTTCCAAGGTAGCCAATATGGTACGGATCTTAACAGATTCGAGACCCCTCATTTTCTCAACTCTGCGTGCAAGTGTTTTGCTGTCGGTCATCACTCGTAGGGGTAATGTTCGGTAGCCACAGTTAAGGAGTAAGCGCAACTGCATTTCTTCCTAACTTGAGTATGTTCCTTCGTTTTCTACATCTAGTTTTTCTTCGGGATTCTGGATTGGCAAACGAACGGCATATTTGAGCGCGGTACTTTTTTCTAGATTGCCATAGAGCAGTTTGGGAAAAGTAACAGCAATCTTAATCCAGCTTTGGAGAAGCTTTTGCCCACACCTGAACTGTAAACACTTGCACTTGCAGAGTTTAAAAATATTTTGTAACATAGAGTAATACAAGCAGCTAAAATTAATCCTTTAGGCTTTTTCCACAAGGTTGTAAACTTCAAGAACTCCTGTACTCAAGCTGTAATATGGTATCTGTGAAATCACCGATAATAAGCAGTTTGTAGTGGGGACTTCAGTCCCCAAAGCCAGGACTAAAGTCCTTACTACCAACTAACATTTTTATTCTATTTGATTAACCAGACATGCTATAAGATGGCGAGTTTACTTGCAGGTGGTATTTAAGTTTAAGGAAGGTTATAAATGTCTTGACTAAATATTCTTAGCTAGTTGCGGGCTACGCCAGCCGCAAGCATCGTATAGCTTATCTAAAATATCGCGCAAATTATTTATGCAAATTACTATGTGGAAAACATTTTATATCAAACCTAACGAAATCGGCATTTTATATCACCGCAGTGACTTTAAGAAAATTTTGCAGCCTGGTACACATACATATTTTGGCCGACATTGGCAAGTAAAAATTTATGACCTCAATCAGCCACAAGCTGAGATTGAAAACCTAGAACTGTTGTTGCGAAATCACGAAGCCGAACTACAAGAACATTTATTGATTATCAGAACCGCATTCAATCAAGTTGCATTAGTCCGCTACGGTCAGAATTGGGTAAGCGTTGCACCAAATAAATTGATTGCTTTTTGGCGTGGTTTTATTGAGGTAGAGTCTAGGCTGTTGACTTTGTGGGTTTTTAGGCGGTTTTTGCTCATGCAGTTTTTGTGT
>NZ_JBDNJQ010000190.1:0-14762 GCF_051172895.1 Nostoc sp. CALU 1950
GGGGGATCTAAAACTTTTGATACCGACAAGAGGACTTTTCAAACAACCTCTTAGAAAGCCCTTCAACCTCAAGCATATTATTTGACTCTTTGACGCCCAACAGAATCCACCCACCATTGGTATTGGCAAATGCACTGACTGTCTCCCACAGACTTTTAGGTATACCGCCTTGGGCTAATTTGACTTCGACTTCTAGCGTTTCACTACCTTGCAATCGCTCAATAAGAGTGGCAATGAAGTCAGTAACAGCAGTATCCATAGGCATACTTACTTTTATCCACGGTTGACACGATAATTGCGAGAGTTTAACACAAATAAGTAGTTACAAACTTTAGTCTGACTAAATTATTAGAGAACATGGACGGTGTAATGCTTGCTTTAGTAAAACTTGATATTCTTTATCCCCAACCCGATAAGCACCAAACCTCTCCAAGTGAGGATTCATCATTTGGGCATCAAAAAATACAAATTCCTTCTGACGCAATCTCTCCACCAACTTGACCATCGCTACCTTTGAACCTTCGGGAATGCGGTAAAACATCGACTCGCCAATAAAAGCCCCACCAATAACAATCCCCAAAATTCCCCCGGCTAGTTCGTCACCTTGCCAAGTTTCAAAACTATAAGCATAACCACTCTGGTAAAGTAGCCAGTAAATCTTTTCCAATTCTGGTGAAATCCAAGTTGTCTCTCTGTCTGCACACCCAGCCACCACAGCTTGGAAGTCCCGATTAATAGCCACGGTAAAGCGTTCTTGATTCAAAACGCGCTGCAAAGACTTGGGGTAGCGAAACCGTTCATCCAAAGGAATCAAAGTTCGATCGCGACTTCCGTACCAACTCAGGCGATCGCGTTCATCAGCCATGAGAAAATAGCCTTGTGCATAGCCCTCAACAATAGCGGCGATATCATATTGCATAAATAAATATAAAAAAACACTAGAGAAACGCAATTTGATGCTAACAGTCAACCTCAGCGTTCCTCTGCGTTTCCCTCCGCGTCCCTCTGCGTTAAAAAAAATGACTCAACCAATTCCACCCATCACCCTACCACCCCCTGAAAATCCGTTGCTCGAAGGTGAATGGTTACGAGAACGCTTACAACGGTGGCTAGATACAGAATTTATCCCCGAAGCAGTAAACCAAAATATTGCCCAACGAGCCGCACAGATTTTTGTGCGTCAACGGATGGAAGGAGAAAATGACCTTGGTTCTCTGGTAATTGCCATTGTCACAGAGATGCAGTCCTATGATTTTTCCAATAGCTTCTACGGAGAGTTTGCGATCGCCAACGCCGTCAGCGATCTACTCTTAGAAAGTCTGGGAATTGATAAATGTTGTGGTCAATAATATTTTGTCATTTGTCCTTTGTCATTAGTCCTTTGTTATTTACCAATGACTAATGACTAATGACTCTTGACTACCAACTAGACTTAACAACTCCAGGCAAAAGACCTTCATGCGCCCATTCCCGTAGCACGTTCCGAGACAACCCAAAATCGCGGTAAACACCTCTAGAACGACCAGTCAACCAGCAACGGTTGCGGTGGCGGGTGGGCGCACTATTCCGGGGTAGCTGTTGAATCTTCCGGTGGATTTCTAGCTTATCCAAAGGAGATGCTGCACTTCTGAACTCTTCCAAAAGAGCTTCCCGCTTGTCAGCATACTTTTCTATCAACCTGGTGCGCTTTTTCTCGCGCTCAATCATGCTCTTTTTCGCCATATATTCTCTAAATTATTTAAAGACACCGTTCTCCATTCTACAGTCTCTCCATCAATTCTGGGGTTACTTGTGTCGCTTACCCTACAACCACTGGCTTATTCACAGCAGGACATAAATCGGCAAGCTCACAAGCAATACAGGCGGGAGAGCGGGCTTTACAAATAGCACGACCGTGATAAATCAGCCGAATTGACCAATTTTCCCAATCAGGCTGAGGCAATAAACCCATTAAATCTTGCTCAATCCGAACGGGGTCTTTTGCTTCAGTTAAACCCAAACGTCCGCTGAGGCGCTTGACGTGAGTATCTACTGTCACGCCAGCATTAATGCCATAAGCATGAGCCAAGACTACATTTGCTGTCTTCCGCGCCACACCTGGAAGCTTTAACAACTGTTCCATTTGGTTGGGAACAACAGAGTCAAATTCAGTAACAATCATCCGACAGGCGGCTTGAATGTTTTTGGCTTTATTGTGATAAAACCCAGTTGAACGCACCAAACTTTCTAATTCTACTAAGTCAGCGATCGCTAAACTCTCAGCATCAGGAAACTTACCAAATAAAGCTGGTGTCACCTTATTCACTCGCTCATCAGTACATTGAGCGGAGAGAATGGTTGCTACCAACAGTTGTACTGGCGTTGAGTAGTTTAAAGAGCAAGTAGCATCTGGATAAAGACGCTTCAGACGAGCTAAAATTTCTAGCGATCGCTGCTTTTTAGATAACGATTTGCGGGTAATACTCACTGAAACAATCTTTGTACCCATTCCAATTGGCTAGTTAACTGGGTGGTTTCTTTGACTATCAGAAAAATTCCTAACCCTAAAAGTAGCACCAAACCTGTTTGCATTACACCTTCTTGAATGCGACTAGGCACAGGCTTACCGCGTAAACCTTCAATCAGCAGAAAAGCGAGTTGTCCACCATCCAAAGCTGGCAAAGGCAAAATATTGATAATAGCCAAGTTAATGCTGATAATTGCGGCAAAAGACAACAGATTTACACTATTGTCCTCAGCTAACTTTGCACCTATTTTGACAATATTAACTGGCCCAGAAACTTGTCCGGCCGTTTGTTGAAAGTTGGTAATCAACTGGCCAAAACCGCTGAGTGTACCAACAAATAATTGTTGAAACCTGTTAGCAGCAAGACCGAAAATTTCAAAAGGACTATTAGGACGGCGATAAGTTGCTGTAGCATTTGGACTAAGTGCCACACCAACTACACCTTTGCCATCGGCTCCTAGTTTTGGTGTTAATTTCAGGGTTTGTTGTTGGTTTTCACGCAGAATTTTCAGTTCGATTTGCTGATTGGGATGAGTTTGAATCTCTTTTGTCAGCAAAGGAGTTGACTGATCAGAAGCCGGGAGTTCCTGACCGTTCACAGCCAGAATAATATCTCCTTCCCGAATTCCTGCTTGGTATGCAACAGATTCTTGATTAACAGGCTGTACAAGAACACCAGCTTGATAGTTTAATTCCTTGGGAATACCAACAATACCCAATTGCAGAGCCAACACTAAGTAGGCAAATATTAAATTTGCGATCACTCCGGCACTGATGACGATCGCCCGGTCTAAAACTGGACGGTTACGCAGCAGATTTGGGTCATTGGGTGGAATATCGCTATCGGGGTCATCATCTGGAAAGCCCACAAAGCCGCCCAAGGGAAAAGCGCGGACAGCATATTCGGTTTGTGAACCTTGGTACTTTAAAAGAACTGGGCCAAAACCCAAAGAAAAACGGTTAACGAGAATGCCTTGAGAACGTGCTGCAACAAAATGTCCCAGCTCGTGTACCAAGATCAAAACAGCCAAGACTGCGATCGCTGCTAAAACTGACATAGAGCAAATTAGTGAAAATATTAAGCTATAGTTATCTCCATTCTAATTGGGCATTGAGTATTGGGTATTAGTCATTGGTCATTGGTCATCGGTAAATAACAAAGGACAAATGACTAATGACAAACTATAAAACTTCACGTCCCAAGTAAGGTTGCAACGCTTCTGGTATCCTCACCGTCCCATCAGGTTGTTGATAATTCTCCAAAATTGCTGCCATCGTCCGTCCCACAGCCAAACCCGAACCATTGAGGGTATGTACGAACTGAGTGCCTTTCTTCCCCGCCTCTTTGAAACGAATATCAGCCCGTCGCGCCTGAAAATCTATAGTATTAGAACAGCTAGAAATTTCGCGGTATTTGCCAGAAGAAGGCAACCAAACCTCTAAATCATAAGTTTTGGTAGAGGCAAATCCCAAATCCCCAGTACTTAAATTTACTACTCGATAAGGCAACTGCAATGCCTGTAAAATTGCTTCTGCATTCCCCACCAATTTCTCCAATTCATCAAAAGACGTACTGGGTTCGACAAATTTCACCATTTCCACCTTATTAAATTGATGGAGGCGAATTAATCCCCGCATATCGCGCCCATAACTACCAGCTTCACGGCGAAAACAGGGAGTAAAAGCACAGTGGTAAATAGGTAAGTTTTCAGCAGCGAGAATTTCACCACGGTAGAGATTTGTAACTGGAACCTCCGCCGTAGGAATCAGCCATAAGTCATCATCAGCACATTTAAAGCTTTCTTCCGCAAACTTGGGTAACTGACCGGTCGCTGTCAAAGACTCAGTATTCACTAACAGCGGCGGACTGACTTCCACATACCCAGCTTGAGTATGGAGAGTCAGCATAAATTGAATTAATGCCCTCTCCAATGCCGCACCAGCACCTATCAATGTCACAAAGCGACTTTGGGCAACTTTTACAGCTCGTTCAACATTGAGAATACCAAGCTTTTCGCCAAGTTCCCAGTGAGGGAGAATATTAGGATTTTGAGGAATGTACTCATCACCCCAACGGCGCACTTCTACGTTATCTTCCTCATTCTTTCCAAGGGGTGTAGAGTCGCTTGGCAAGTTGGGAAGTGCCAACACAAGTTGGGAAATTTCAGCTTTGAGTTCTTTTTCTTGGGGTTCCAGTTGGCTCAATGTAGCTTTGACAGAGTTCCCTTCATCCCGTAAGGCTTGAATTTCTGGGTCTTGAGGATCGATCCCAGATTTAATCTTCTGCCCGACAATTTTACCGATTTCGTTGCTACGGGCTTGGAGTTGACTACGCGTCCCTTCAAGCTCCCGTTGTTGCCGATCTAACTGTAAAATCGGTTCGATGTCGTATTTACCACTACGACTATTCAATCGTTCTTGAACTAATTGCGGATTTTCCCGTATTTGCTTGATATCCAGCACAGATTTTTCTCAGTTTTTAACCTATTATCTACCTGCCAACACATCAGCATATACTGATTTTGAAAGAAGTCAAAAGAATTACTTGATTTTGACTTTTACCTTTTCTGCCGACTCCTCTTTCTAAGGTTTTCTAAGGTCGGTTAATGCGATTCAGTAACCAAAGCGATGCCACAAGCCCTGCAAAATGCGCTGAGACAGTGTTGGTGTTTGCCTGTACAACAAGCATATCTAAACCGCTAATAATTCGGGTAGGGTCAAAAAATTGGGTAGTTATGGCTTGAGGAGATATGGATCTTGCTACCAGTGTTCCAACGATCGCTTGCGCCCCTAAAAGAGTCACCAACGTTCCCCCTAAATTCACCCACAGCCCTAAGCGTAATACTTGCACAGTCTCGCTTTTCCGAGGGCGGTTGCTGGGATTAGAGGATTCCAATTGCTTACCAATTCTGGTGTAACGGTAAGCTAAATAAATGCCCCCACCCAAAACAACCAATCCACAAATTGCTAAAAATACGCCAAAGCCAGTCCCAGGATTATTACTAGGACTGCCAGTTCTTTGATTAAAGATGGCGAACAGCAACACAATTATGCTAGAAACAACGCCTAGTACTAGCTGAATCCAGAAGCTAATCCAACCTGTAAGGCGAAAAGTTTGGGCAATAGCCCGGAGAGTTGAGGAAGATGATGGGGCATCGGGAGTTTGTGACATAGTTCACCAATGTGCTGGGCGCTTGATTAAAGGACACGGGGACGGGGGAATACGGAGACACGGAGAGTTATTTCCCCTCACCTTTGCGTTTCCCCATCTTCTTTCTGACTTTTTATGCTATCTGGAAAACCTCTTTCTAAATCTCTTCCTTCTAGGAAACATACTTTGAATTTTCCCCTTCCCGCATTGGGAAGGGGTTTAGGGTATTAGGTTAATCGTTAGCTTTTCCATATAACGTGAAAAGTCAGGTCTTCTTTCCCCCCGCCTTTAGGTCTTCTTTGATCAATTTACTATCACGCTTGCCAAATGACACAAGAGATTCTCTTGTTGAAAAAATTAATAATGGTTACTGCTTAAGTGTTTCCACTGCCGTAGCAGCTTTAACCCAGACATTTCCCCTAGCGTAAGCTTTTAGAATTCGCATTGGGAAAATCACTGTAAAACAAAGTGTTTATTAACTTTTACAGACAAAATAGCATTTTACCTGTAAAATTTCTTCGATGGCATTTTATTGCTTAAGCGGTTCTAACTAGTTCGGCATCACTTGACACCAAGATAGTGAGGTCGCAACTATCTGTTCGCTCCTCACCACACTGTATCGAGCTTGGGTAGGAATACATTATTTTCTGCCCCTAAAACTCGCAAACCCGTCCCACAACTTCACAGGTGTGGGTGATTATTTGGTGTTTACACAATGGATATCTAGTCTAAGTAGCTTTATCTGTATTACTCACTTGGTAGTAGCACTGTATACTGACTACAAGGATTGTAGACCTTACCATAAGGCATTTTTTTAGCCATTCACTAACCATGAAACTTGAGGATATATATCAATTCTTTGAAAATCCTCCGCCAACTTACCTTTGTCAAGAACTAGCAGTTTGTTACATCCTGTCTGTTTTATTACAAGGTGAATCCTACGGAACCGAGTTGATCGAGCAATTAGAAACTGAATATCCCATCTACCGGCTTTCAGATACCGTACTTTACAGTGCAATCAAATTTCTGGAAGATCAAGGGGCAATCACTGGATATTGGAAGAAACTCGAAGGACGGGGACGCCCCAGGCGTATGTACCAAGTTTCTCCCGAATGGCAAGTTCAAGGTCAGGATTTAGCTTTTCTTTGGCAAGACTACATCAATAGGAGGACAAAGTAATCCGATTTTGGATGTTGGATTTTGGATTTTGGATTGTGGAAGAGTCCCTAATAATTGCTTTTTGGCGCTCCATTTGTCGCAATCGTTGTTCAAATTGGTATAACGAATAATTGATAATGAATAAGTCTCCTCCAGTCAAACACTAACAATTAGTTATGGATACTGCTATTCTGCCATCTACGTTCCTGTTAACCTTGTTGTTATCCGTTGGGCTGTTTTTCTTTATTCGTGCCTCGACTAAAGACCGCATAGAAACAGCGCAACTGGTATCTGAGCAAGACGAAGCTGTTTTAATGTCTCAATTAAAAGAGTATTTTCGCTCGCGGTCTTACCGAGTGGCAGCGGTAGACCGAGAACAAAACAAGGTGACTTTTGAAGGTAATGTTCGCCCCAGCTGGTTCTTAGCTATATTTCTAACTTTACTGGCAGCTATTGGGATTGTTTGTCTATCTTTGGTGGTATACCTGCTTTTTCCTGGACTTAGTACCATTGTTCTGGCTATGGTACTGCTGTCGCCTTTAAGTGGTCTATTTTATTGGAAAAAATCTGAAAGACTTGAGAAGGTTTCGCTCAAAGTAGAAACAACTCAGAGCGAACAAACCTCCTCAAGTAAGATAACCGTAGTTGCCCATCGAGATGAACTCAGTGAGTTACAGAGGACTCTACAGCTAAAGCCTGGGATATAATTGTTGATTTTTGTGACCATCTTTTAACTATGATATGCAGACTTCTGACCTGACCTACTCTTTAGGCAATGGAAAGTAGGAAGGAGGAAATCAAGACTGCTGCTTTGTCAGTTTTCCCCACGACACAAGTTGTGGGGAAAAAATTTAAATTAATTAACTTAAATTCATTGACAGAGCTTGCCTAACAATCTACGGCATAGAGCGCAACTTCACTAGCGCTTTTAAACGCGCTTGGCTCTATACCTACTCCCTTCTGCATCATCAAAATAGTATCAACCCATGCAATCTAGCGTGGCTTGAGACAAGTTTACTTTCCAACTACCTGGACTAGACTGACTGGCAAATCAGCTACAAACTAAAAAAAAATTAAATTTTGCATAAACTTAGCAATTTTGCCAGTTAATGATAGTCAGGAGCCACACTCAATGCTTAAGATGACCATCTATGGTTCACCGACTAGCTAAAGCAAGAGGTTCTTGACCTGGCGAAGGTTCTAACACCCTCAAGCTAGGAAACAAGAAATGGTTTTCCTCTACGTATTGAGCACCAAACAGTCCCTTTTCTGCCCAGAAATAACGATCTGTGGTGTGTTCATTTCGCTTTACGAGTAGCAATGCCGGTGGCAAAATCCCTTCAGCTTGAATGAATCTTCTCGCTGCTGTCACAGGCTTTTCTTCGCCACTTTCGATGCTATATTGAGGCACATGTTCCAAAATTCGCCGTCCTTCCTGACGACGACGACTCTTCCTTTTGCGTCTCCTTGCCAATCTATTGTCCTCCTCTTTCAAGCTATAGATTGTAGTGATAGCTACAAAATCCGTCGTCATTATATAAGTTCTAGTTCAAAATATCAATACTTTTTAACCTTTTCATGTAAGAAAGTTAATATCTTTGAACATAGATAAAACAAAACCACCTAAAGATATAATCCCCTGGTACAAACCATCTCTGAGAAAATTTTAGTTAAGCTTTATTAAATGAGTGAGGTAAAAATTAAGTATCCTCTCTTACATCATGCCTCAAAATCTGTAATCTTGAGCAAGAGCTAAAAAATGTTAATGTCTGCCAGTTCCGATTTTCTTGCTCTATGTCGAGAGCAAATAGCGCTACTAACCCAAGGGCTGGGAGCAACTTTAAGTATTGTGTACCTAACACAAGAATTGGTAGAGACTCCTTCAGGCGATGCAAAACTTATTCCTGTGGTGATTTATCCGGAAACAGCATTATTACCGCCAGGGGAGGTAACTGCTGAGGCGACAGCACACAAGCAGCTTCAAGTTGGAAATGTGTTTGTATTACCCAATGATCAGAGAAAATTATTGACAGCAGGATCAGAATCTCCAACCTCATCACAGGGTTCGGAGATACCAGATGCATCTCAACCCCATCTCAAAGAGGAATACCTATTTAGTGGAAACCAAATTGTTTTACCTCTAATTTATGAGGGTGTGATGATGGGCTTACTGGTGACAAGTAGGCAAGACCGGGCATGGAATGAAAACGAGGAAAGTCAGATTCAACGAATAGCTCAAACATTAGCGATCGCTTGTATTTTAGATCAACGACGAGCATGGTTTGAGCAGCAGTTGCGTGAGCAACAAATTCTCCAAGAAAAACAGCGGGATTTGTTAGATAACCTTTTGCATCAGTTTCGTAACCCATTAACGGCGTTGCGGACTTTTGGCAAACTGCTATTGAAAAGACTACGACCAGCAGATGCCAATCGGGATGTAGCAAGTAGTATTGTGCGCGAAAGCGATCGCCTCCAAGAATTACTGCAACAATTTGATCAAGTAATTGACTTGACAGAGGCAGATTTAGCACCACTACATCTTGCAGAAGATGAAGTATTTGTAGAAGCAACTATCCAAAAAGACGCTAAACCACCGTTATTATTGCCAGGAACGGGAGATAAAGCAGTTGACTGCTCGCTAGCGGATATATTAGAACCATTATTAATATCAGCCAAAGCGATCGCTCAAGAGCGAAAGCTAAAACTAATAACTGAAATTCAACAAAATTCATCTCTAGTACGTGCCAACGTCAAAGCATTACGAGAAGTATTAACTAACATCATCGATAATGCTTTGAAATACACTCCTACTGGTGGCAAAATTTTGATTCAGGCGGGGCAAGAAAAAGCTAATTTTCAAGGAATTATTATCAGTGACAACGGGCCGGGGATTCCACCCGAAGATTTAGAACATCTTGGAGAACGTCATTATCGGGGTGTACAAGCGCAAACAGAAATCCCCGGCACAGGTTTGGGGTTAGCGATCGCTAAACAATTAATAGAGCAAATGCAGGGCGAAATCGAGGTTTTCAGCCCTGCAATCAACTCTAAGCTAACTTCACCCGATGCGCCGGGGACTACATTTATTATTTGGTTGCCCGAAGTGGAAACTTAGTTAGGAGTTACGTCTAATGTGAATTAAATAGGTTGGGACTGGAAAGTGAGAACATCAATACCAAAACGGCGACGGAGCAATAAACGTAGTGTGTGAGAAGCAATTTTGGCAGCAATATGAACACAAAAGCCATCAACAGTTTTGTTGAGTAAGCGTTCTTTCCTTACGACCAGTGTTTTGAATTTCGTGAAAAACACCTTCCACACGCTGACGAACACGACTGATAAAGCGCTTCAAAGCATGGGAATGTTGAAGATGCTGGTTATCGCGCTTTAGTGTCCAGATGCGATTACCAGTGCGATGAGCGATCGCAGCCTGCCAATCAGCAGAGATAAATCCTTTATCTGCGTAAATATCACTCTTATCTAACCATTTCTAAAACACCCTCGGCAGCAATTCTCTCATCTGTATTAGCAGGCACGATATCATAAGCAATAGGAATTCCATTCCAGGTTGACAGCATAACCAGCTTGTAGCCAAAATAACGCATTTCTCTGGCAGCACACCAACCAGGGGTAGCATTGCCCGCAAAATCGCTATATCGCTTGTCACGTTTGAGTCCCAGTATTGGTAAGGGTTTGGTGTCGAGAAGGAAATATTTTTCACCTTCCCCAACCAATTGCTCCACCCAACTGCGGCGTAACTTCTCTAGCATTCCATCCAATTTGCGTAACCGACGATTAAATTGACTTTGGTCAAGTAAATTGGGAAACCATTCTTTGTAATTCCCACGGATAAAACCCAGAAACTGCGTTTCTCCTGGAAATGGCAGATAATCCATAACTAGCAACAGTGTCATGATTTCACTATCGCTCATGCTTGCTTTCACCCCTGGCTTTAGGCGTGTTGTATTTTTTACTTGCTTTTGATACCAATCATCTACCACTACAAAGATTGTCGTTAATAGTGTTCCAAAGTCTATGCTAGTCATGGGGGGAGTCTGAGTTGAAAAGCTGGTAACTTTTATCTTCTTACTTCTCCCGCCTTTTTTTCTAATTCACATTAGGCGTGAGTTAGGAGTTTGAAGTTTGGAGTTTGGAGTTTTCAATTAAAAACTGGCTTCAATTTATAACTCCTCACTCCTAACTCCTAACTCCTAACTAACTCATAACTATCTTACTGAAACCAACAAGTTTTGATTGATTGTCATTTGTAGATCGGTATCTGGGTCAATTGCTACTAAGTCAACGCTATTTCTGCCGAAGAACAGACCAATCAATGCACCGATACCAGCGCCACCCAAGACTTCTTCTGTGGCAATGGCGCGATCGCCTGTGACAGCAGATACCGCCGCAGCTGCACCTGCGCCCAATACGGTATTTCTGATAATTGAACCAGTACTAGTACCTTTGTTGACGGTTTCAGTTTTGGTAATCACGTCAGAACTAGCGTTAAGTTGATACTCTTGACCACTGGTCAAGACTAGTTTCTCGGCAACGAATTGAGAACCGCCTGTAGCAGGTTTGAGTTGACCAATAACTTGACTACCAGCAGGAATCACTACAGATCCGTCTTGCGTAACTACGTTTTGGGATACTGTCAATGTCAAAGGCGCTGTTTCGTCCTTTGTAACCAGAATTTTTTCTGCCTTGTCATACTTCACAGGAATAGCAGTCCCTTGGGGAATTGTGACTGATACAGGTGTTGGGGTAGTAGACCCAAGAGCCACGACATAGGGCGAGTTAATTGCAGAGGCTTGATTAGAACTAACTAATGCTTGATAGATAAAAGCTGCTACTTGAGCGCGAGTGGCGGTTGCAGTTGGATTCAGGAAGTTCACATTAGGATAGTTCACCACAATTTGCTTTTCAGTTGCAGCTGCGATGGGGCTACGGGCATAGCTAGCGATGTTAGAGGCATCATTGAAGTATTGCAGAGTGCTTTCAGTATTGCCGCTGGGACTATATTCCAGACCGTTCGCAAGGGAAACCAAAACTTGTTGACGGGGAATAGCCTGGTTAGGCTCAAAGCGATTTCCAGGATAACCTGACAAGAAACCAATGGTATAAGCTTGCTGAATTGCACTGGATGCCCAATAGTTGCTAGGCACATCAGCAAAATTGATTCCCTGCCGTTGCGGTGCTTTTTGGAAAGCTTTGTTGACCATAGCGGCAAATTGAGCGCGTGTCACCGCTTCTTCAGGGCGGAAGGTGCCATCAGGAAATCCAGCAATTACGCCTCGCTGAGACAATTGTTGAATAAATTGTGCTGCCCAATAGTTAGATGAAACATCAGAAAAAGTAGTTTGAGCAAAAGAAGGTGCAGCTGTAATGAAGGGCGCTACAGTACCAACTGTGACGCTTAAAGCCATGAGTGCAGCTGTTTTAGATTGCCAACGATTTAAGTTAAACATAATGTTTTACTCCAGTTCAATTTAATTTTTTACTTGTTAATTAATTAGACATTTACTAAAGTATAAGGTTCCCAATTTTCTCTGCTTTTTGTAAAAACCATTACCTTAGTCATACAGTCATAATCAAGAAGTCTCTGTCAAACGAAGTAGGTAATAGAAGTAGTAGTCTGTCAAGTTTAAATTGAGGAGTAAACAAGCTCGTACTAAGGACTTCAGTCCTTATTTTCTAAGCACTAAAGTGCTTACTACAAACCCACAAACTAGCTTGAAAAACTAGTAGTGTAATCACCCTATTAACTCTGAACACAATTAAATCAGTGTTCTAATAAATATCAATACTGAGTAAGACGATGCAGAGATAGAATAGTTGCTGATAAATAGATTTTTTATGGTTAAAAGTGAAAGCGATCGCACACTATAGTTAAAGTGGCGATCGCATATAAGGAATGATTAAATTCACAACTTGAATGAAGTTAAATCTAGTAACGAGATGGTGGTACTAAATTCAAGTTAGAATTCAGTGTGAGCCTTAAATCCTGTGCAGGTCTGAGGACAAAAGCATTTCCTTCTTTTTTCCGCAACAGGACACTCGCACCTGCACCCGCAGCTCCACCGAGAACAGGTTTTAAATCGTCAACTCTGCGGTTCCCAGTAATTAGTGAACCTAAAAGACCAGCACCCGCACCAATAGCTGCATCAGTTAAAACCTGACCTGTGCTGGGCCCCTGTGAAACTTTTTGAGTTGTGGTATATGTGCGAGAAGTTGCATTAATCGACTGACGCTGACCATTAGAAAATTCTAATTCTTGAGCGACAAACCTTACGCCTTTTCCTTGGTTATCATCATCTCTTGTATCTCTGGAATAACTATCTAAGTCAACAGATTCTAGCCGTCCATTTACTTTAGTACCAGCAGGAATTAAGACGTTTCTATTTCTGTCGATAATGTCGTTCGCTATTCTCAAGGTTAGAGACTTACTTTCCCCAGGAGCAATAGTGATTGTTTCTTTTTCGTAGGTGACAGGTAAAGCAACACCAGAAGGAATAGTAACGTTTCCATATTGTCCAATTCTGTCTTGCCCAATTCTGTATTGAGCATTAGCAGGAGCCAAGCTCAATAGAGGGCTAATGACGCTTGTAGTAACTGCTATTGCCATAAGTGCAGCAGTTCCAGATTTCCATTGATGTAGGCGAGTCATAAGAGGGTTGTCCTTTGTGTATGTGATGTATTTAATGACGAGGATTCACTGAGTTTGTTTCTGACTGTTTTTGAACCTGTCTATAGGCGTATTCCGCAGATAAAAGTACTTATATATGATCGTAAGTCTGTGCGATCGGATAGGTGCAGCCCGTCATAGACATCGCTCCTCAGAATTTGTCTTCTGCTAATGTGTGTTACTCAAATCAGAAGCAAGACACTCATAAGACGTAAAATGAGTATCATTTTGTTCCCAAATGCTGTTTTATTACTTATGTTCACATATCTAAGCCATTGATATAGAGGGGAATGGTCTGACTGTGAACTCTTACTTCTATTGTAGATTAATTTGCTAGGACTTGGAAAATATTATCGCTTTCTTTTAGAAATGCTAAAGTCAATTTATAGAGTAATCCTTAATGTCAGCGAGTGAAGCGCAATACTTGATTATTAACGCACTTATTACTCTCGGTTTACTTGGTAATAGGTTCTATGATGAAGATAGTGGCAATTGGTACATAAAGATACCAGCCCAGTCTTACCGCTACGGTTTTACAAAAGGGTGATATTGTTCCGATTAGTTGGGACTTGTAATTATGGCAAATTGGACTGAAAAGCAAAAACAAAAGTATGCTAGGTTCCAAGAAATTTTAGAAATTGGGAAACAGCGTTATGTGGATGCTGGTGGTAATCCTCAACGTTATCGAGTAGGTTTCAAAGGTCAAGATTACTTGACAGATGAAGAGAGAAAAGAAGCTACCAAAATCATGCGGCAAATGTTTGGTATTTCCATCACAAATGGTTATGTCTATTGTCAAGGGTCTTCTTGGCAATTGCCTGAGAATTCGCTATTAGGTAAAAAGCAAGTTTAATAGCAACATACAGGTAACGAATATAACTAATTATTGACCTGTGTTACTGAAAGATAATGGGTATTTAAGATTGCTGCTGACGCTGTTTAATCTCTGCGATCGTTAATAGCAAAGTATCTTCTATTTGCTGTCAGTACATATATTGGATTGTTGATACCTCGGTCAAGATCAAGCGATCGCAACTAGCCAACTAAAATTATGTTTTGGTGACTAGAATTCGGACAACCATACAATCGAAACCCGCGCTGGCGGGTTTTAATTTTTTAGAATTATTCACAAAAAGCGATCGGCTAAGAGAATTCTCAACTAGCCAATATAGTTCGGTTAAGATTTTGCGATGAAAATTCTAGATCGCAAAGACGCGATAAATCATCACAAAGACGCGATAAATCGCCGTCTCTACAAAAGA
>NZ_JBDNJQ010000191.1:0-14757 GCF_051172895.1 Nostoc sp. CALU 1950
GCGCTTGGATGGCTCCTCAAGATCAACCCCACGAACAATTTGTATTCCCTGAGGAAGTTCTACCTCGCGGTAACGCTCTCTAAGAATAAAAAGCCGACCATAAACTGAATAAGAGTTGTGGTTGCCGAAAATTGACACCTCCCAGATTAAATAATCTTCTTGTAATAAGCCAATAAAACGTCAATTTTCCTCATTCTCCAGTAATCTCCCACCAAAAGGTCGGGGATTTTTTTCTGTATATGGTTAATATCTCTAAATTTGTATGTTATGTTAGGTGAAGGTTATAAACCCAGAGTAAATGCTCTGCCCTTTTGAAACTAAGACCGCTTAGGCAATAAGGAGGTGATGCCCATGATAGAAAGTAGTAAATGCATGGGTCATCAGGTTGCAGTTAGCCGGCTGCGCGCCGGGGCTGTTCTCTAAAAGTTAGCCTTAGTTATCTTTGAGATACTAAGTTAGCTCAAGTAGCTAGGCAAGCTCGGAGTTCCTTCCGGCAGTCTGGTTGCAACCTGAAGACCCGCTAGACCGCCCTGACTTAGATCAACCGATCTGAATCAGGGCGGATAGTTTTTTATAGGTGAATTTTATTTTATCAATGCTTGCTTTTGAAAACTTAGATGGCGATGCTTACTGTGGGTAAAACCAATACGTTTAAGTTTTCTTAAAAAGAAAAATATCTTGCATCAAACCTTGGGGTCTGACTAGATGTGAGCAACGGCATCTATCAAGTCTGGTTTAAATATGCACACACGCATTATGCCTTAGTCGATCCTCCAATACTTTCTGTGTGGAGAATAAAAGGGATTTGCCTTTGTCAGATGCAAAATGTAACAGATATATAAGTAGGAATTTCTTGATATGGCACAATTACTCACTGAAGCGGAAATTCAAGAACAGGCAAAGGTTCTGTCAGGTTGGACTGTTGAAGACTCTAAGTTGCAGATTACGCGCACATTCAAAGATTTTATCGAAGCAATTGAATTTGTGAATAAGCTGGTGGAGCCAGCTGAATCAGCAGGACATCATCCAGATATAGAGATTTCCTACAACAAAGTGAAGATTACACTCACAACACATGATGCAGGCGGGCTGACGCAGACAGACTTTGATGTAGCGCAGGCGATTTCCAAAATTCACTAAGCAATTTCTTTTGATATCTTGCACCAACTGACTGAAAGTAACCGAGACGCGAACTCAGTAGATAATTAAAGGTTTGTAGTAAACGGCTCTAGCCCTATTTCCAAGGCTGGAGCCGTTTACTATGACCAATTTAATTAAATTTACATTGCGTAACTTAGGTTGATTTATTTTTTCTCTAAGTGGAAAAAGTTGTTTTTGATGACAAGCTGCTAAGTGTCTAAAGCTTTCAGCAATTTAACTAAGTAGGAGCAAATGCCCTAAACCCTACTCCCTGCTTAGATATTTAGATAAGTATGTGTGACAGTTATTAAGCCGATCGCTCCAATCTTGCCATCTAGATCAGATGTTTTATAATGTTATGATATAAAGATATGTTTTTGCATAAGTTAATCACATAAGTTTTTAACCCCAAGTTAATCGTTTATTAGCTTTGCAAAAACTAAAATTGTAGTAGTGGCTACTATGCCTCATCCACAGGTTTCAATGAGATGTCGCATTTTTGAGAATTAGGTGCAACGAAGCCAATTATCTAAACAAGGTGTGAGGAGTAAAGTGATGTCTAATCTTTTGTGGAAATCCTTAGTGGTTAGCCCAGCAGTTTTGGGAGCAACATTGTTAGTTTCGACAACAGCAATTGCCGCCCCAAACACAACCACTGAAGTATCGTCAGCCGGACAAGCAAGTGCAACTGAAGTTGTCCAACAGCCAGAAATATTGGCTCAAACAACCATAGATCAAGTTAATCGCTACAGTAACGAAGGCAATCAAAATAACTCTCAGTCTCAAGTAACATCGGTTTCTCAATTTTCCGACGTACAACCCACCGACTGGGCATTCCAAGCATTGCAGTCCTTGGTTGAGCGCTATGGTTGTATTGCAGGTTACCCAAATGCTACTTATCGCGGTAACCGTGCTTTGACCCGTTATGAATTTGCCGCTGGTTTGAATGCCTGTTTGGATCGAGTTAACGAATTGATTGCCACAGCAACAGCTGACTTGGTAACTAAACAAGATTTAGCTACTTTGCAGCGGTTACAAGAAGAATTTTCCGCAGAATTGGCAACCCTACGCGGTCGCGTAGATTCCCTAGAAGCGCGGACTGCTGAATTGGAAGCTAATCAGTTCTCCACTACCACTAAACTAGTTGGTGAAGCTATTTTTGCTGTTAGTGATGTGTTTGGCGGTACTAGTGGTGACAACAACAACACTGTCTTCCAAAACAGAGTACGCTTAGACTTGCAAACCAGCTTTACGGGTAGAGATGTTTTACACACCCGTCTTGCTGCTGGTAATGCAGAAGCTTTTTTACTTGATACTCCTGTAGTCACTAATGAAGGTACACAAACCTTTCAAGTCGGTAATGGCGATGGTGGCAACAGTGTCAAAATAGACCGTTTAACCTATGAAGTTCCCATAGGCCCAGCCAACGTTTACCTCGCAGCTAGTGGCGGACGACACAGCCATTACGCTGCTGTTAACAACCCCTACTTTTTCGATCAAACTGACGGTGGTAATGGCGCCCTGTCTAGCTTTGCTTCTGAAAGTCCCATTTATCGGATTGGTGGTGGTGCAGGTATAGCGCTCAACATACCCTTTGGTCAAAACAGCGGTATTTTGGGAAATAGTTCAATAACTGCGGGTTACTTGGCATCAGAAGCGAATAATCCTGGTCTTGGTCAAGGTCTTACCAACGGCGACTATGCAGCTTTAGGACAGTTTAACTTTAGTGTAGGCGATCGCTTGGCTTTAGCTGCTACCTACGTCCACGCATATAATGGCACAACTGGTAATTTATTTAACTCCGGTTCTACGTCCAACGCAGATCTTGTTGCAGTAGGTACTGGACAAGGTAACACTTTACTAGGTGAAGGTTCCAGCAATTCCTACGGTCTGTCAGCTGCGTTTAGACCCAGCGATAAGCTTTCAATTAGTGGCTTCGTCTCTTACCATGATGTCACTGGCTTCGGTGCAGATGATGATTATGAAGCTTGGAGCTACGGTGCTGGGGTTGCTTTAGTTGATTTTGGTAAACAGGGTAACGTTTTAGGTATTTTCGCTGGAGCAGAACCTTACTCCCGTAACCGAGCAGTTTTTGCTGGTAGTGGTAATGATGTACCTTATCACTTTGAAGGCTTCTACAAATATCGCGTGTCAGATAATATCTCTGTTACCCCTGGTGTAATCTGGTTGACCTCTCCTGGTCAAAACAGCGATAACGACGATGCAATTATCGGTACGCTCAGAACAACTTTCACCTTCTAGAGTGTTGACTATCCACTAACAATTTTGAACTCTATTTCTCCCCGCCATCAGGCGGGGCTTTTTGTTTTGAGTAGCAGCAATGGATAAACCCCAGTATTTAACCGGAGTATACTAGAAAAGTTAGGAGTTGTGAATTCTACAAGTGACTTACGCCGTGAGTAACTTTTTCTGAATGAGCTTTTCTAATTGAAGTTGGCTTTATAAAGTTACATATTGCTTAATATCCTAACTCTGCGGATTTTGAACTTGGGATTTTATATTGAAGGAAAAATATAAAATTCAGATTGAATGACTCCTAATTCCTAACTCCTAATTTATAACCCCTAACTTATTGCTACTTGTGGAACTATCCTGTAAATCGGAATACGCAATTCTCGCCTTATTAGAGATGGCTGCTCATTACGAAAGTGGCGAACCGCTGCAAATTCGACACATTGCAGCACGACAAAATATACCCGATCGCTATCTGGAACAGCTACTAGCAACCTTAAGGCGTGGGGGTATAGTCAAGAGTCAACGCGGGTCAAAAGGTGGGTATCTTTTAACGCGAGAGCCCCGAAAAATCATCCTTTTTGAGATTTTAGAATGTTTAGAAGGGTTAGAGGCGCGGACTGGTGAAGAAAAGGTTAATTCCAAAACGGTAGACAGTTCGGTTATAGAAGAAATTTGGCAAGAAGCAAGTCGCGCGGCAAATTCAGTGTTACAAAAATATACGCTCCAGGATCTTTGTGAAAAACGAGATTCCCGACGGCAGTTGGATATCATGTACTACATTTAGTCAAGAATCATTTGTCGTTTGTTGATGACTAATGACCAATAATTAATAACTAATAACTAATAACTAAGGACTAAATTATGCGAATAGCTCGTAACATTACAGAACTGGTTGGTCGTACACCCCTAGTGCAGTTGAACCGTATTCCTCAAACAGAAGGATGTGTTGCGGAAATTGTGGTCAAGCTGGAAAGTATGAACCCATCGGCATCAGTTAAAGACCGAATTGGGGTGAGTATGATTAACGCTGCTGAAGAAGAGGGACTGATTACTCCTGGGAAGACAGTATTGGTAGAACCCACATCTGGAAACACAGGAATTGCCCTCGCAATGGCAGCAGCAGCCAAGGGTTATCGATTAATTTTGACAATGCCAGAGACGATGAGTGGGGAGCGTCGGGCAATGTTGCGGGCATACGGGGCAGAACTGGAACTAACACCAGGTATGGAAGGTATGAGTGGAGCAATTGGGCGGGCGCAACAAATAGTTAATACTACACCAAATACCTATATGTTACAGCAGTTCCGCAATCCAGCTAATGCAAAAGTGCATCGGGAAACTACAGCGCTTGAAATCTGGGAAGATACTGATGGACAAGTAGATATCATTGTGGCAGGGGTGGGCACAGGTGGTACGATCACTGGTGTAGCGGAGGTGATTAAAGCACGCAAGCCTAATTCTAAAGCGATCGCTGTTGAACCAGCCAATAGCTCTGTTTTATCAGGGGGAAGACCAGGGCCACACAAAATCCAGGGAATTGGTGCTGGGTTTATTCCCCAAGTATTAAAGATAAAATTGATTGATGAAGTGATTACTGTCACCGATGAAGAAGCGATCGCTTACAGTCGGCGTTTGGCAAAAGAAGAAGGGCTACTATCTGGTATTTCTAGTGGAGCAGCTTTATGTGCAGCAATTCGCGTCGCCCAACGTCAAGAAAATAAGGGACGTTTAATTGTGATGATTCAGCCCAGTTTTGGCGAGAGGTATTTGAGTACACCGTTGTTCCAAGACTTGGAGGCAAGATTAGCCACTAGCGTCAGTTAACGATACATTGAATTAATGGTCAATTCTAAGCACGTTTCTAACCATTACGAAACTCTCAAAGTTAGTCCAAGTGCCAGCCAAGCGGAGATTAAGCTTGCTTATCGCCGCTTGGTTAAGTTATTTCATCCTGACAGTAATCAGGATACAGCCGATCACGAGCAGATTATCCGCATCAATGCAGCTTATGAGGTTTTAGGCGATAACCAAAATCGCCGTAATTATGACCAAGAACTGCAAGATGACTCTCAAAAATTAAATAGCGATCGCCAACAGCGTACAGCATCAGCGCAACAGCATTACCAGACAAGACGAAAAACAGGAAGGGATGTTGATGAGCAAGTTGAAGAATGGCTGCGTCAAGTTTACCAACCAGTTAATCGTTTGCTTTGTACCATTCTTTATTCGTTAGAAGAACAAATGGAGCAATTAGCTGCTGATCCGTTTGATGATGAGCTGTTAGATGAATTTCAGGAATACTTACAAGCCTGTCGAGATGACCTCAAACAGGCACAAAATACTTTTCGCTCCCTACCAAATCCCCCTAGTCTAGCAAGAACAGCAGCTCACCTCTACTACAGCCTCGATCAGGTAGCAGATGGACTCGAAGAATTAGGTTACTTTCCTTTGAATTACGATGAGCGTTATTTGCACACAGGTCAAGAACTATTCCGCATAGCTACGGGATTACACTGTGAGGCACAAGCGTCTGTTACATAGTAATTGGGCATGGGGCATTGGGCATGGGTTAATCCTGATAGATGTCAAAGGACTAATGACTAAGAAATTAGTTTATGCTGGAAACAGAAAAAGATTAAGAAATTTTAAATTCTGCTCATAGTGTACTCATGCAATGCATTGTTAATCGCCGCGCCCAGTTTTCAGCAAGTCATCGTTATTGGTTGCCAGAACTGAGTGAAGCCGAGAATATTGAGAAATTTGGTGCTGGTACTAGATTTCCAGGACACGGACATAACTATGTCTTATTTATCTCCCTAGCTGGGGAATTGGATGAATATGGCATGGTGTTGAACTTGTCTGATGTGAAACACGTAATTAAACGGGAAGTTACCAGTCAATTGGACTTCTCTTATCTCAACGATGTGTGGGCAGAATTTCAACAAACTCTGCCTACCACTGAGAATATTGCACGGATTATCTGGCAGCGGCTAGCACCCCATTTGCCTCTAGTCCGTGTGCAGTTATTTGAACATCCTGAACTTTGGGCAGATTATATGGGAAACGCAATGGAAGCCTACCTCACCATCAGTACTCACTTTAGCGCCGCCCATCGGCTAGCTCATCCTAAACTCAGTAACGAAGAAAACACTGAGATTTATGGTAAGTGCGCTCGTCCCAACGGTCACGGACACAACTACCATCTAGAAGTCACTGTCAAAGGAAAAATTGACCCGCGTACTGGCATGATTATTGATTTAGGTGCCCTGAATCAAGTGGTAGAAGATTATGTGTTAGAGTCATTCGACCACACATTTTTAAACAAAGATATTCCCTACTTTGCCGAAGTTGTGCCCACTGCTGAGAATATCGCACTCTACATTAGTAATTTACTGCGATCGCCCATTCAGGAATTGGGAGCTAAACTTTACAAAGTAAAACTGATTGAAAGTCCCAATAACTCCTGCGAAATTTACTGCACGGAGTCAGAATTAGACTCAGCCAGTACAACCATGAATCAGCCAGTATTGGCAAGCGTTTAAGTAATTGAAAATCCAGGCATAGGTCATAGGGAATTTATATCATCCCCATGCCCATGCCCAAGCTAGAAAAGTTTGTTCTACACTCTTAGCAGTGAACATTGGGCCATTTGCCAAATAAATATTTTTCTCAGATACCACGTTTAAGACAAGACGCGATGAATCGCCGTCTCTACAAATTGGTACGGCGATTTATCGCGTCTTTGCGATCTGTAAAGACATTATGGGACTAGTGGTATTGTTTTAAGTGATTGCACTTAAATTGCTGAAACTAGGATAAACGCTTTACATGACTTCTGGAGCGCTGCCTGACAATCCTTTTGTGGCTGCGGGGATGATTGAAGATCCCAGGCTGTTTGTCGGTCGTAAAGATGAATTACACGCGATCGCATCTCGGATGAAGGGCGATCAGCCTACAAGTATTAATATAGTTGGTGAGAAGCACATTGGTAAATCTTCGTTGCTGCATTATTACGTTCTGACTTGGCAGCAGCGAGTATTAAACAACAGTAATAATTATGTGGTAATTTACCTACCGTTACGGGGTGTGGATTGCCAAACTGAAACGGGTTTCTATGAGGCTGTGGCTGAAGGTTTACTGAGTCACGTTCAGGGATGGCAACAACGCAGTCTGCAAAATTGTTGGAAGACTAAACCGCTTAATCGGCAAGCATTTTCAGATGCGGTTAAGCAATGGAAACAGCAAGGAAAGCTACCCGTTCTCTGTCTGGATGATTTTGAAAGCCTTTTGAAATATCCCGATAAATTTGATAATGGATTTTATGACAATTTGCGATCGCTGATGGATAGCAACGCCTTGATGCTAGTGGTGGCTTCGCGTAAACAACTGGATGTTTATGCTAACGAGCATCGGTTTGTCTCTAGTTTTTTCAATATTGGTCACACTATTTATTTGAAAGAACTAACTACAGATGAGGCGATTGAACTGTCGCGCTTACCAAGTCGCTCTAGCAATGGTGCTGCTTTGAGTGTAGACGAACAGAGTCATGCCCAGCAATGGGGCGATCGTCATCCTTACAAGTTGCAATTGGCTGGTTACTATTTGTGGGAAGCACGTCAACAAGGCAAGGCAATCAAGTGGGCGAAACAGCAGTTTGCACAACAGCTTGCAAATCCTAAACAACAGCAATCGAACTGGCGATCGCATCTGTATTTTATATTTGTAGATTTACCGAAGCGCTTGGGTAGTTTTACCAAGTTCACTGGCGAAACTGTAGGTGATTTTGGTAGCTGGATAATTGGAATGGCAATTATAGTAATGGTTATCCTTGCTTTAGCGGGTGTACTGCACTGGAACCAAGTTTGGGATTTTGTGCGTGACAAGCTGGGGATAAAGTAGCAATGAGTAACACATCTCCAACATCCGGCTTTTGGAATTATGTGGCTGAATGCGTGCGCCTCCTGTATTGGATTTACTTCAAGCCTTTTACCTTTGAACATTGGCTGCGCGATATTCATCCAGAATTGAAGCCAAGAGATAACCCCTTTGATAAACGGGCTGAGTTTCGTACTAACCCCCGCTTGCGTCGCTATGCTGGGCAGGTTTGGTGGCTAATTGCTGTAGTTCCAATGTTTACCGTGTCGCTGGTGACACCAATTTACAATCTGGTTAGTGGTGAATCATTTCACTGGTTCACAAGCTGTGGTTTTTTGATCGGCTGGTTTATAGTAAGCCTTCTAGACCGTGGTGGTAATAAAAATAGGCTAGTTATTATCCTTGTTGCTGTACTTACCCTTTCCCTTTTTCTTGCGCCTATATTTTTATCATCAGGCGTGGCGTTACGTGTGGCGGTAGGCGTGGCGGTAGGCGTGGCGTTACGCGTGGTGGTAGGTGTGGCGTTACGCGTGGCGTTACGCGTGGCGTTAGGCGTGGCGTTCGGCGTGGCGGGAGGCGTGGCGGTAGGCATGGCGTTCGGCGTGGCGGGAGGCGTGGCGTTCGGCGTGGTGTTAGGCGTGGCGTTCGGTATGGCGTTCGGTATGGCGTTCGGTATGGCGTTAGGCGTGGCGTTAGGCGTAGCGTTCGGCGTGACGTTCGGCGTGGCGGGAGGCGTGGCAGTAGGCGTGGCGTTCATTTTGGGGGTATTGCGGGTTTACTTCTGGTTGCCAGAATTACTATGGATACTCACTCTGTTCTTGTTGTCTCGCAATGAAAAGCAGGTAAATTGTTTGCGATATCTGCCCCCTCGCTTTGATGAATTGATTATCTTGCCTCTGCCTTTCATGGATGTGATGATTGTGGAGGCTTATCGAAAGAACCCAATCGCCGCCCGTGAGACTATTAATTATCTAATCTCTTCCACCAACCAGCAAAAAGTTGCAGCACAAGCAATTTCTGGTATTGCTGTAGATATTCTCAACCGTTGTCAGAGGTTGGGAGATATTGTAGACATTGCCAACCAATTAGCGTGGATTCCCTCACCACCACCAAAGGAACTTGGCGTTGTACTGCCCCAATTTTTGGATATTAGTCAAAATGTACGGGCATCACAAGAAGCAACTTCACTTTATCGTCAATATGAGTTACTGAATATTCCCATCAACGCATTACGCCAACTGGGGCAAAGTCTAGCTTTGACAAAAGATGCTCGCGTTGCTGTCTCTTTTGGCAACACTGCACAAAGCTGGCTAACTATATTAGAAACGGCACAGCACACTTTAAACGAACAGGCACAGCGATCGCAAGAAATTCGACAAGTTTATATTGCTGGTAATTCGCTAGACCCGGAAACAGCAAAGAATCGTTTTAAAGGGCGAATTGACATATTTCGGGAAATTGAATCTTTGGCGCTTTCTGAGCAACCGCCAGTGTTGTTACTCTATGGTGGACGGAGGACAGGGAAAACTTCAGCGCTAAAATATCTACCTTACAGAATACAAGCAAATATTGTACCTTTGCTGATAGATTTACAGGGTGCAGCATCAGCTACAACGTTAAAAGGATTGGCTGAGAATTTAGCTCAACAAATTATCGAAGCTGCACGGCGATTACCCCGCACAGTATACTTGCCTAATCCAGATGCCAATAAACTAGCTGAAGATCCATTTCCCGCGTTGCAAACTTGGTTAGGAGAAATAGAACGCAACAACTCTGGTAAGCAATTTCTCCTCTGTCTGGACGAATATGAACGCCTGAGTGAGGTAGTGGAAGCAACAAGCAGCCGTGCGCCACTCAATTTTATTCGTAACCTGCTGCAACACCAACGGAAGTGGATTTTACTTTTTAGTGGTTCACAGGAGTTATCTGAACTTGATGATTACTGGAGTGACTATCTAATTAACACTCGTGCTTTGCGAATGACTTACCTGCACGAGTCAGAAGCCCGCGATTTGATTCAACAGCCAGTAGAAAACTTCAGCAATATCTATGAACCAACTGCTGTAGATGAAATTATCCAACTTACTCGCTGTCAACCTTATCTCGTTCAGTTGGTGTGTTATGAGGTGGTGGAGTTGCTAAACCGCGATATCAGAAGAAACAGGCGAGAAGCAGATACAGCAAAAGCTACTGCACAGGATGTTAAAGAAGTTATACCTGTTGTGCTGGAGCGAGGCGATCCGTATTTTCGGGAATTATGGAGGAGTTTAACAGATAGCGATCAGAATTTACTTCAGCGTTTAATCCACGGGGAAACTCTCACGCAGCAGGACAAAGGCGTTGTCCGCAAACTAACGCGAAAAGAAATCTTGACTCAAGAAGGCAATGCTTTCCAAGTGCTTTTGGTGCAAAAGTATATAGAACAGTTGCTAGAAGAAGAATAAGCGTAATTCGTAATTCGTAATTACTGCTTGTTAATTTGTTATTATCGCAATTTTCGTTACAAACACTACGTTTTCATTACCAACGTTGCAATATTTGTTACAAACAATCTGATTTTCGTTACAAACAATACGTTTTCATTACCAACGCTACGATTTTCCTTACAAACACTACGATTTTTGTTACAAACAATCTGATTTTTGTTACAAACAATCTGATTTTTGTTACAAACACAATAATTTCGTTACAAACAATCTGATTTTCGTTACAAACAATACGTTTTTATTACCAACGCTACAATTTTCGTTACAAACATCACGATTTTGTGCTGTAGTAGCTTGCTAAATTCAACTTAACTATGAAATATCACAGTCAGTAGAGGTAAAAACGCCAGCAGAAAGCCATGCCACGATTGCAATTGAGCTTCTGGGGTTGGTTCTGGTGGTGCTAATAGAGCTTCTACTCTTTGTTCTAAGCGATCTGCACCAGATGAACCTAATGCAGCACAGCAAATTTCCGATAAGACTGGGCTGGTACTAACCACTAATAAAAGTGATTCCGCTAGCACCAGAGGGTCTACTTGCAATGCTGCATAACCGTCGGCACGGAGTTCGCGCAAAGCTAAAAGTTCTTCCCACAAAGGCTCTGTATTCGGCAACCATGCGGTGCAGGAACGCACCCAACCCAGCCAGAAAAACCAGAACGTATCCCTATAATAGTGATGCCCTTGCTCATGGGCTAAGACGCTTTCTAAATGAGCGGGTGAGAGAGTTTGCACTAATCCTTGGCTAACTACTAATTCTGGTTGCCAAAAACCGATTTGACCTGCGAACAGCGCCCCCGTTTGCAGCAGTCTGGCTCGTCTATCGCCAACATTCACTAAAGGGCAGTTACGGGCAGATTCTACAGACTGCCAACCCTGGAAGGCAAGTTTAATGCATGAAATGGCAAAAAATGCCAAATAAATGAATGCTAGTAAATAGCTAATTGAGCCTGTATACATCCCGCCCATTTGTCCTTGAGGCCCCATGAACAGCACAGCGATCGCAGTCATGAAAATTAGCAAGGGCGGGAAGAGAAACAAAAATAGCGATCGCTGCCATCGCAGATTCCAATTGCCTTGGGGTTGATTCCAAGAGGATCTTAACAACCAGGCAACTGCCAAAGCAATCAAAATCATCATCAGATGCATCATTGTTCCTCCCTCGCTTGGCGTGCAGATTGAATGCGTTTGGCGATCGCTGCTATTTGCTCACTAGCTGCTTCATCTAAGCTATCTGCAAAAGCAGCAATAACATCAGGATTTCCCACCGCTAGAAATCGCTGTAACTGCTCGTGAGCTTTGATGACATCTGATTGCTGCTTACTCAGCATTGGCCGCCAATAGAATGCCCGCTCTTTCTTGTCGCAGGCCAGCCAACCTTTATCAGTGAGGCGACGTAAAACGGTGGTGACAGAAGTATACGCTAATTCGCGGTTGGGATCAGCGAGGATGCGATCATGTACATCCTTGACTGTGGCTGAACCAAGTTCCCAGATAATATTTAAAATTTCCGCTTCCAACGGGCCTAAAGATAGTTGTTTAGGGCGGTAGTCGGGTAAAGGTGCCATAGCAATTTCAATGGGGAGTGGGGAATGGGAGAAACGCAATTAATCGCGTCTGTACTGAAAAGTGGGGAATGAGTGGATATCCGTCTCTTTGGGCTGTAACTTTTTGAAGCTGTAAATTTTCCCCATTTAAAAAGTCTGTTCTTGTTTTAGGTTACAAGATAGTGCAGCAAGTCTGAAAGTCTAAAAGCATCAAAATGGGCTTTTGGAGTATTTATTAGGGATTAGGGACTCTTAAGATTTAGTTAAAACCTTGCCTCTAGTAAGCAGATTTGTTGCCTAAATTTTCATGTAATCTGGAAAAACCCACAAAAAACCCAACCCCCTAACCCCCTTCCCGATACGGGAAGGGGAAAAATTCAAAGTCTCTCTCCTTTTAGGAGAGAGATTTAGAGAGAGGTTTTTTAGATATGGTAAAAAGTCAGATTTCTTCCCTACTCCCCACTCCCATCTATGTATTGAATGAGATACATTTTGTATTTTGATGGTAAAAAATGTTCCAATAGCAATTGTGACTATAGTTAGTGACACCAACTAGGTAGAATATTATTTGCGGCAGTTGTATTAAAGCAGGTGTATCCAGCGCGTGAAGCTATTCGTATATCACACTCCTGAATTGACTCCAACGGATAAAGCGCCAGAATGTGCGATCGCAGTCGATGTATTGCGAGCCACTAGCACAATTGCAACAGTTTTGGCGGCTGGAGGCGAAGCTGTACAAGTATTCAGCGATTTAGATCAGTTAATTGAAGTTAGCGAAAAATGGCCCTCTGAAAAACGCCTGCGGGCTGGAGAACGCGGCGGTGCAAAAGTACCTGGCTTTGAGTTGGGAAACTCTCCCCTCGACTGCACACCAGAATTAGTGCAGGGGCGTCGCTTATTTATCAGTACCACCAATGGCACTCGTGCCTTACAAAGGGTACAAGACTCCCCAAATCTATTAGCAGCAGCCTTGATTAACCGGGCGGCGGTGGTGCAATTTCTCCTAGAGAAACAACCAGAGACAGTGTGGATTGTCGGTTCTGGTTGGGAAGGTAGTTTTTCTTTAGAGGATACAGTTTGTGCAGGTGCGATCGCTCATAGTATTTTGCAACAAACCAAGTTGTCACCAGAAGAACTAGCTGGTAATGATGAAGTTGTTAGTGCGATCGCTCTTTACTCTCAGTGGCAAGATAACTTATTAGGATTATTCCACCAAGCTAGTCACGGTCAACGATTGTTGCGTCTTGACTGCTTAGATGATTTAAAATATTGTTCTCAAACTGATATTTTAGATGTCTTGCCAATACAACATGAAACGGGAGTTTTAAAAAGGGGATAGGGACTGGGGACAAGGGGGACAAGGGGGACAAGGGGGACAAGGTGAAATTATTGAATAAATCTCTCCCTTGTCTCCCCCCTCTTCCTTGTCTTCTTTGTCTCTTCTCCATGCCCAATGCCCTATGCCCTATGCCCCATACCCAATTTTCAAATCTGTGAGCATTTGTCTGAGTCTTTGTCGCCAATGGGGGGGATAAGTCCCTAGAATTGCTGAAATTTTTCCACAAGCAAGCACAGAATAGGCTGGGCGACTTGCTGGTGTTGGATATTCGGCAGTTGTAATGGGGACAATCCGTTCAACTTTTAAAGGGAAGCCTAGCTGTTGGGCTTCTTCAAAAATGGCAACTGCAAAGTCATACCAGCTAGCAACACCGCTATTAGTGTAGTGATAAGTGCCGCTAATTTCTGGGGTTAACAGGGGAATGGTCTGGGCTATAACTGCGGCTATATCTTGCGCCCAAGTCGGGCTACCAATTTGATCCGCGACAACACGGATTTCTTGGCGTTCTGCACCTAGCCGCAGCATGGTTTTAACAAAGTTACTTTTGCCAAAGTTTCCATAAACCCAAGCAGTACGGAGGATGAGGTGATGGGCGCAAGTTTGCCGAATAGCTTCTTCTCCAGCGAGTTTGGTTTTACCATAGACACTCAAAGGATTAGTTGTATCGGTTTCCTGGTAAGGGCGATACCCATTACCATCGAAAACATAATCGGTCGAAATATGAATTAGGAAAGCTCCTAATTTTTGGCTTTCTTGGGCAATAATTTGGGGTGCAGTAGCATTAATCGCGATCGCAAGTTCGGGTTCACTTTCTGCTTTGTCCACAGCAGTATAAGCTGCGGCGTTAATGATGATTTGCGGTTGGTTGGATCTGATAATACTGCACAGAGTATCAGGCTGGGCAAGGTCTACTGTTGGGCGTGCTACTGAGATAACATTGCCGGAGGATGGGAGTATTTGTTGCAGTTCCTTACCCACTTGACCATTGCTACCAATCAGCAAAATTGATTTACTCATTTGTCATTTGTCATTTGTCCAATAGAAGCCACGCCCTAGATCGCAAAGACGCGATAAATCGCCGTCTCTACAAAGGACTGATTATTGTAGAGACGGCG
>NZ_JBDNJQ010000192.1:0-14386 GCF_051172895.1 Nostoc sp. CALU 1950
GGTGAGGCGATTAGCATAAAATTTGACCCATCAAAACTTTTCAAACAGCCTCTAAAGTGTAGGGACAAATTTCTGGAAAAACATTTTCACCCAACTCCGTTTCTCGAATTGCTAAAGCCAAACCTAGTTCATAAACACTGAAGAAAACTTCATCAAGATAGGGTTTCAAACTAGGGCTATCTTGCAAAAGCAGCTTAATTTGAACACGTTGCTCTCGAATTGTACCCAACCAGCTATTGCTACGTTTTTCAGCTTGAAATTGCCATTTTAGTAGATGTCCTAGCAGTACTCCTAGCCGATTTCGCAATTCTTGCCGTTCTCTTCTGCCCAAAGTTTCAATTTCTTCAATCAGGTTAACTGTATCCAATTGTTCCCACTGTTGAGTTTTGAGCAAGCTAACCTGTTTTTGCGTCCAATCATAGAAATCTGTTTCATATAGGTGAGATGTGTACATTTTTTCCACTTTATTTACACCTATTTACTTACCTACTTCTGCGGTAACGCTTGCACCAAAATCCAAAATCTAAAAATAAATATTGGGTTTAGCGATGCCTACGGCGGTAAGCTACGCCAAACCCAACCTCAAATAATCTAAAACCTCAGAACTAATTCGCTACCTCAGCCACCTCAATTACTCGCCCTTCATAGTCCTTGACTAAAAAGTTCAGGGGTTTGTGGTTACGAATCTTCAATTTCAAACCGCGCATTTCGATTCGCATTAAAATCATTTCCAGGCAGTCATGGTCAAAACAAACGTGGCGTTGCTGATTTTTGCTACCTAAACTCGCACCAGTAATGACGTGTAGCTGAGTGTTTTTCTTCAATTGATACCACAGCCCATCGTTAGCATTATTCATCATTTTGCTAGACAAGCTCGGCCCAGTAGACATATATAACGGATCGATGCCAGTTGCGCCTATAGTTTGTTCGTAGTTGTAGTAGTAGTGCAATGGCACCTCAGCTGCTGGCAAATCTAGCAGCCCTTCATACAACTGTCGGGCAATCTCCAAATCTGACACCATTACAGTGTGTACTTTTGGGGCACTGGTGAGAAACATCCACATAGCACCAGCATAAGCTGCTAGCAGCATTACCATAATGCCTTGGGTGGAGAATAGGCTATCTAAGGGCAGAGAAGGCAGAAAGGAGCCTAATGTAAGGGGACTGACTAGGAACGATACCACACTAACTGCTATAACCATGAACAAATAAGGATTCTATAAGGGAGTTGATTTTATGATTGTCGATTAAGACTAAAATTAAGTCCTTGTTTCTAGTTTATCAATACTCAAGTAGTCTGAGTCTCATCTACAAACTGAGCAACACCAAGATATTATGCGATTAACCAGGGGAGTGCAATTCCCAAAACTATTTTAACAACTATCAATCGCAAGGCTTATGCAAATTCCTCATTTTACGGAAGCTAATCACCCGCTGGTGAAATCGCTGTTCCATCACAGTGACCATGAATTACTAACTCTGTTTCAGCGCTATCCAGATGCCGGAAAGTACTTTACGGTGATTTTTTGCCGTTATAGCCCCATAGTCTACACCTTAATTCGGCATTCGGCGCGATCGCCTGTGCAGGCAGATTATCTGTTTGCCCTCACTTGGCGACATATCTACTATGAACTCGGTGGACTAAATTTAACCGACTCTGAATCAGGCGAAGAAGCTTTAACCATGCAAAATTGGTTAATTAATATGACAGCTTTCTGTATTAACGAGATTAAACTCCCACCTACAGAAGCAATTCATTATTCTCTCCAAGCGACTTCGCCACCACTATGGTGCTATGTACAACAGGCGTTAGACCAACTACCACCAGTTTTGCGATTAATCGTGTTAATGTCTCAAACTTTCCACTGGAGCGAAACTAGAATTGCTGCTTATTTACAAGCTGAAGGAGAAGCGATCGCTCCTAATGAAGTAGCCAATTTTCTCCAGGAAGGCTATCGTATGCTAGAGGACAAATTACCCGCAGATATCCGCGCCATATATTTTGGGGAAGATTTAGATCAGTCGTAACTCAAGTGTAAATACGTATATTGCTTGTCTTCAATTTAAAACTTAAAACTTCTTCTTAGACCTTCTACTTAAACCCGCAACTTTACGGGTAATTTTTATGAAACAACGGCTTGTATTTCCCAGGCAAAAGGTAGGCTTAATTTGTGTAGGTGCGATTTCTCGTCCCCAGGTACTTTTACACAGCTTTTTACTGTTTACTTTTTTATTGAGTCCGATCGCAGCGGGTGCGGTTGATATTACGCAACAACTCCACCGCCCTTTAAATAGTTCCGTTGGACGACAATCACGAAATGAAGCAGACGGTTTGCTGCGTATCGGTGAACAACAATATGCTTCAGGATATGCGGATAAAACAATTGCGTCTTCCTTGCGGGCACTAGAACTATATCATTCAATTGGCGACCTGAAAGCACAAGGTCTGACTTACAATTTGCTTGCTAAGGCTTATGTCCAGCTAGGTAGTTTAAAAGAAGCAGAAGATGCTTTAAGACGAGGATTAGCGATCGCTCGTGATACTAAAGACTTCCAAAGTCAGATTTTTGTGCTAAATAATATCAGTACATTTCTGCTGCAACAAGGAGAATTTGCTGCTGCTGGTAAAACCGTTGAAGATGCACTCGCAATTGCTCACAATGTCAAAAATATTGAAGGTGAAGGACTGTCTTTGAGTAATTTGGGTTTGGTAACTGCTAGGTTGGGAGATTACAACAAGGCGATTAAACTGTACGAAAATGCTTTAATTTTCCGCCGCCAGACAGGCGATGCTGTCGGAGAAGCAAATACCTTGAATAATTTAGGAGATGCTTACCTAGCATCTGGGAATTATCAGGATACCATTGCCACTTATGGGGCAGCAATGCGGATAGCTAAAACTAACCGCGATCGCACTAATGAATTACGAGCAATTGATGGTTTAGTTAAATCTCACACTGCTGTCGGACGCTATGAACGCGCCTTTGACTTACTAGAGCAACGTTTGGCACTCGCTAAGGAATTACAAAATTTACGAGAAGAATTAAAATCTTTTGAATCTTACGCTCAGTTATACAAGCAACAAGGTAATTACGTAACTGCCCGCAATTTTTACGAAAGGGCGATTATACTGGCGCGGACATTGGAAGATAGCAAACAAGAAGTGCAATTGCTAGATCAGCTAACTAAAATGCTTCAACGCAAGTAGGGGGAATTCATGAATTCCTCCTACTATTTTTTCCACTATTTGATTAATTCAAGTACACTGAACCATTTGCTTCAATTCTCATAGCACTTCTTCCCTGTGCTGCATTGGTAGCTTCGTTAAATGTCACTTCTAGGCTTCCTGGCTCTGAGGAAGGTTGGGGAGTAACTATCAACTGTCCGCCATCTTCTCGTTCAAATGTCACTGTTACTGGTGCGCTTAGACCTTGCAATATTACATCTGACTTACCTTGTAGCGATCGCGGTGCTGTATCGCCAATCACTTGGAAAGTTACATTAGCAGCAGTATCATTTACCAACCTGATATTAACTGTACCATTTGCTAGTGCGATCGTCGCGCTAGGGGCTTGCCGTGGTTGTTGTGCTGCTGGTTGGTCATTGGGAACCGCCCCTGGTGAGGTTTGTTGTCCAGGAACTGGTTGTGATGATATAACACCTGATTCTGGAGCTTCACCACCGACACCCAATCTTGTTTGATCTTGTGATGTGGTAGCAGGGACGGGAAGAAGCCCTTGAGCAGCTAATCTTTGGGTTAGTGCGTTGGGAGGACAACCTTGTGGCACTACAACGCGAGTGTTGTGTGGTTCTTCGTAGAAAATTCTAGGACAAGGGTTAATTTTGGGAGTAGATTCTTGTGCTATTGCTTGAGGAATTGCTGGCAGACTAATCAGTAATCCTCCACAAATAACGCCAAATAACTCAGCCGACTTGCGAAACTTTTGAAATTGCATATTCATTATTGACTCCTGGAAAAAGTTAAATTTTCTTTATTTAAAAATTTAAAACGGTACATTCAATATGGTTTAAACTTTCGATGCACACATACAATACTACCAACTAACTTTCTTTTTTGTATCTAACCAGGGACTAGACAATAATCTAAAATTAGACATAACTATTTCATTCCCAAGGCTTGAAAAGCTAAATCATTAGTGATAAATCTCAAAAATATAGCGGTTCTCAATTGTATGGAATACAGACCTAAACCCCAGCCCCTTCTCTTCTAGCATCGGAGTAATATTCAAAGCCTCTCTCCTAAAAGGAGAGAGGTCAAAATGTATTGCATACTAACGATAATCGCTATAACAAAAAATGATGAGCTATAAATTTAAAATAATTTATAACTCATTACCCAAGAATCTTAGGTAAAATAATTTAATAGATTTAAGCTTCTTTCCAAAGCTGACGAACTTTATCAGGTAGCCAGCTAGCGATTTCCTGAATTCGTTCTGGTGATAATTCGTCTTTAGTAGCAGAAAACACAGCTTTAACTACCTGTTCGCGTTCTACATTTGGTGGCATTCCACCTTCATTTGCTACCCGAAATAAGAAGCGATCGCTATTAATTTTAAAGATGCCGGGGCCTTGCCAAGGTGGACGTACCCGACTTAAAAATCCGACAATTGGATTTGTATCGTGCCATAGGTCTGCAATATCCATTTGCAGAGATTTATCATCGGTCGTTTCGGCCGGTTTTTGCAGTTCACCTTCAACTCGATCCGCTGCTTCTGTAGTCATCAGGTCACGCATCACCCGAAATACTACTTCGGTGATGTCCCTAGCATCGTAAATGTCTGGCAAACCACTTTGAGCCTTGACTTTTTCCAAAAATGGTATATCTTTTTCTTTTATATCGCTGGAAGAAGTTGTCATTTAAACCCTCAAAGTATTATTCATAGATGCATATTTGCCAAAATAAAATAGCAGCATATATAACTATTCCAGCAAAGAATTAGGAGTAGAAATATCAAACTGTAGCAATTAAATAAATGGCTAAATATTGCAACTCTTGTTATGTACAGTAGTAAATTTCTTTACTTTTCTACATCTATCACAGGAAACAGAAATTTCTGAACAAATTAAGACTCAAGAGTTATTGGTAAAGTGATAGTAAACGTAGTGCCAATGCCTTGGGTACTTTCAACTTGAATATGACCCTGATGATGTTCGACAATAGCTTGAGCGATCGCTAATCCCAATCCTGAACCAGTAGCGCTGGCTGTAGCTGTATTCCCAGTCCTATGAGTCCGTGCCGGATCTACCCGATAAAAGCGGTCAAACAAGCGTGGTAGTGCTTCCGCTGGAATTCCAACTCCGGTATCCTTGACTTTAACTTGCAACTGAGCAGTAGTATAACGTAGTCCAGAAACGCGATTTATTCCCTCCATCCTCGCCAATTCCACTTTCACCTGTCCACCTGCTGGAGTGTAATGCAAGGCGTTAGCAATTAAGTTTGTGAACAGTCGCACCAGTTGATCCCAATTGCCTACAAGGGTAAACCAATTTTCCAGTAATTCCGGGCTAATTTCGGAGGCGGGAGGGTCAATTAAGTTTAGAGAAAGGGCGATTTCTTTTTCAGGGACTAACAATTGTTGTTCTTCGACCACCTCCATCAGCAAAGCGTCCAGTGGACAAGGTGAAAAAGTATCTTTGCTAATACCACTATCTTGCCGTGCTAGGAAGAGTAAGTCATTGACTAACTTACCCAAACGCTGCGTTAAGCGTTCCACCACCTTTAACTGTTGCCGATACTGCAAAGAAGTAGTCTCTTCTATCTCTGCTAAATCTAAGTCAGCAAGGGCAACTTGCACATTGGTTTGAATCAAAGTAATGGGACTTCTAAGTTCATGTGAAGCATCAGCAGTAAATTGTTTGAGGCGTTGGTAAGATTCACCTACAGGTTCCATCGCTTTACCCGAAAGAAACCAGCCACTTGCACCCACAGAAACCACCATTAAACCAATACCTAACGCCAAATCAAAAATTAACTGGCGGCTAGGTTTAGTGACTTCAAACCAGGGATGACTAACACGCAGATATCCTAATACTTGCCGTCCCACTTCTACCCGTTGGGTGATTTGCCGCAATAAGAGTGGGGAGTTAGGAGTGGAGAGTAGGGAGTTAAGAGTGGGAAGTTTATTAACTTCACTTTTTTCTTTCTCTCCCTTGACTACGCGCACAGTTTCACCAGTCCGGTTGGCATGAATAGGAATATTTAGGGGTTCGGATAGCGTTGACCAAAGTAATTTACCATTCGGACTAAACCATTCTAGGTCGATGTGATCATCTTCTACGGCGTCGGTATTGTCACGAAAACTAGCTTCTACATTAATGCGAAATTTATCTGCATCAGCATTAATTGGCTCAAATATGAGCGTAGATGCACAGCGACTGGTTGTGAGGCAACGCTCTACTATTTCCACTACATGGTTAAGAGTGTCATCAATTCGCTCAATCAGTGTACTGCGGACGTATAAATAAACGCCACTGGCAAACAGTAGTAGTAATACAGCAGTGACAGCAGTGTACCAAATTGCAAGGCGGCGGCGAGTAGCCTGAAACATATTTTTCATCCACTTTTTTGACTGAATATCTTCACATTACGTGTTTATACGGTTAAAAATTAGCTCACTTTTTTAGCTGTGGTGATTTTGCTGAGGTTTAATTTTTGCTCAAGAATTACACTCTTGTTGCAGTAAATCTGCTTAATCCTATTTTATTCTTTACATCCAGGATAAAAAATCGTTCTTCTTTGGTTATCTATATCGAAGTAACTGAAACGATTGTTGAATACATTCCACCAAAACAACAAAAACATCCAAGCTTTGAAAATTAAGTCATGACTTAATTTTTATCTTGAGTAATTTATTTTGATAATTGAAATAACTATTAACCAACTTTTATTGTTTGAATTAAATTTGATTTTTGAATCTACCAAAGAGCATATTCTATTGTGGAAACCTGTAAAACTTCAAATCGAAGAATTCTAAGAATCTCACTAATGAGATTTAAAAAAAATCTAAAAGTAATTGTAACGTGCTTTTTGTCTTCAACAATTTTGTTCAAAGTAATCTTGGTTCAATTTTCTGCGTTCGCCTTAGAATATAACGAGCAGAGTAGTGTTACTTTGAAAGCAGAAAATAATGTAGATGTTATTGACAAAAGTTCATTAGAGTCAAATGCAACAGATAACTTACTAAGCCAAAGTCCGTTAAAAAAAACTTTAAAAGATGCTAACTCTCGATTACAAAAAGCCAAAAAGTTACGCAGCTTTACCATAGCTGACGTTATCCCAATTGAAGAATATAAAATAGAGCCTCCCAAACTACCCGAACAAGAAGAAGAAACTCAACCGGATACAATTAAACCATCAACTTCAAATGAACAAAAACCTTATACAACAACACAACAAATACTAATAGAAAAGCTACGTCAAGCTAAAAAGCAACAACAAGTAAATCAGAAAACAATAATTATTGATGCTCTGACAATTAGTGCTAATAGGTATCCGTGGATTGTTAATCCTACAGATAACCTTACTTTTAAACCTCAGTTATTTAAACCAAATGAAGACGAAAATTATATAGATACAGATTTAAATATTAGATTTTCTGGAGACAATCAGTTTATTGATAAATTTACCTATGCTAAATTTCCCAAAGAAGATCAGTTTTACTGGGTTCTCGATAACAATAGATTAGTAATTGAGACTAAAGGTACACAAGCTGGTATTCTTGCCCAAGGTAGAGCTACTGAAATTTACAGTACCCAAAATATGACATCAACTCAAGGATTTTGGGGATTACAATATGTTACTAGTTTACCCGTGAATTTTGATGAGTTAATTGGCGAAGTTGAAATTAATGATTTTTCTATAGCTGCTATAGCAGGACAAGTAGTTAACCCTGAAGGAATACCTGCTGGTAGAGTCATAATTAATAGCGGAATTAATCCTGAAGATCCTAATGTTACAATTCTGGAAAATATTGCACCAATTATTGGTAGTGGTTCTACTTTGAGTAATGATGGAGGCGGAGCTTTATTTGACTTATTAGATGCTACTAATTCTCCTCGAATCATACAAGCCTTTCCTACTACAAATTTAAAACCTTTACTAAATGGAGGGAGTGTTAGGCTGCAACTAGGCGAAATTATTCCTGATCCGGTTCTAGAAAATACTGGTATTTTATGGGGTAATATCTTGACGGGTGAAGGTTATGGTTTTACTGCTCCTGTCTCTTCATTACCGGGTATTAAGATTACTCAGAGAGACAAATTTGATAACTTTGATTTATTGAATATAGTAGTTAATCCTTTCTTGACTCCACTTGAGAGAGACTTGTATTATTTAAATTCTTTATCTTGGGTATCTTTCGGCAAAAGAGATCCCGTATTTGAAGTGTTATCTGAGACACAAAAAACTTCTAATTGGCACAGACTATATGTTAGCTACCCTCATAACCGCAGTATTATTCAATATGATCCAGAAAAAATTAGTGCTACTTATTCTAATATATTTTCTAGCCCAGGAATATCTATTACAGCTAATTTCAGCGAATTTAGTATTGATGGGATACAAACAGCTAATTCTACTTTAGGATTGGCATTGGGTGGAATCTTTGAATTCATTAAAATAGATAATATTAATGAAAGTTTAGCAGAAGCGCGACAAAGCTTTAAAAATGGTGAAGGTTTTGTTCCCTTAAATACAAAGTCTACACCAGATCAAAGAAGACAAATTAACAACAGAATTAATCGGACTTTAGCCTATTCTAATGGAGCGACTAGTCTAGAACAGGTATCTGGAAATTTGACACTTCAGAGTAAAATTACTCCCAATGACTCTAGTATCTTGCAAATAAGAACAGGAAATCACAAGCGCGCAGTCCAATTTTTACAAAGAGATATTGAACTTTTAGATCCAGGTGATACATTCTTTTCAACCCTCAGACTTTCTAATGAAAGATTTGGCCCTTTGACTTTTATAGGAAATCAAATTCCTTTGGAGAATACTGGAATTAATCCTATTAATGAATCTACCGGTGCTGAAGTGATTTTGACTAACTCTCAAGGAAGACAATTTGTACAACGATTTAGTTCAGCAGATAACACTATAGTACCAATTCCAGTTCGGACATTTGATTTAGCATTCGATTATTTTGAACTCACCAGAGTTGATCTCATAGGTGCGAGTTTTAAAAGCTTTAATGGTTATCTATCTTTACCCTCAGTCGAATTATTAGCTGCGGGTTCTTCTGGTGATTTAAACTATAGTGCTAGCTTGGGAACCTGGTTTAATATAAATGCTAACTCAGCCCCAGGAGTTTCTAATAATAATTTAGGTTTAGCAGAACCATCTGTGGGCATATATGCTAACATTCTAGTTAACTATATTAAGACTCATGTCCAGTTAAACTCAGATAAAAAACCTGTAGCTATCAATACTCATGTACCATCATTAAAAATTGACTGGAATAGTGCATCGAATCGCAATAATCCTTTCTCTACTGTCTTAAGCTATTACTTTAATCATCAAGAAAGAAATTTAAGCTTTTCTTTAGTACCGGCTATCGCTTTTGTTGAAGAAAATAGTAATGGTGAGTTGCTAGGACTATTTAGTGGTGAACTTAGTACTAGCACGGGTTTGAATATTAACACCAATCTAGAGTTAGGGAAAAATCTTTTCTATGAGTTACAGGGTTTACAAAAAGTGAGTACCAATTTATCTGTTGGTGCTTATATTAAAAATTATACTACAAGGAATTTGGGTTTAAATAGCCGATTGTCTGGCTTAAACTACGGAGCTATTTTTAGATATAACTTTACCGATAATAATGTTTTTTTAGAATCTAAAATTGGTACGGGTGAAAATGGATTTGATTTACAAATTCAAGGTGGTTATCGATTTTGATAATATTAATATATGTAATAACTGTAGGTTAAGCACTGCTACAAGCTTTAAAATAGAATTTTTCGGCATCAGTAAGCAGTGCTCAATATACAAATCAGGCTAATCTAAAGCACCTGAGCTATTAACACCAGATCCAGCTCGAATTATAGTTGTTATATCTTCAATTGAAACACTATTATTCAGCGAACTTGTTGTTGGATCAATCAATGAGTTTGGGCTAGAGGGTGTATTACTTTGAACTAATCCTGGGGTTATAGTCAGACTAGTGATAGTTTCATTATTTCCACCTGCTATCCCTCCATAGGTAGGTGTAATTGTTATACCGTTATCAAGGGATGAGCCGGAAGGTAAAATTAACTCGCCACTGACGCCAAGAAAAGTACCAGAAGGTCTAATCAAACTAACAGCACCACGAGCAGTGGCTTGTTGTGCATTTGCTGGCGCTGCTAAAAAATTTCCTGCACTCACTAAACCTAATAAGCAGATACTTCCGCGGATTATTATAGATAATTTATTAGATAAATTGTTCATGATTTTATTAGCTCCTCATACTTTTTGCCTTAGGCTCGTTCCCAGATTTTGCTTGGGAATGCAGATTTAACCCCGACTATGAAAAGTAGAGGCGTAATCTTTTTTTATTTCTTTTTGCAAATAAAAATATATAACCCTTGCTGTGAGTATTTTGTTAAAAATGAACATTTTTAGGCTTCGTATTGTTACGTAAGTGTTATATCCATTTTTTGGTAAGTGTTACAGGGTTTATATTGATATGACTAAAATTATGTAAAGGGATGATGAGGAGTTGCGGCAATCACTGACGCTTTGATTCTATGCTGAGGGGTTAAAGAAAAAATTTAATCTTTTTATACAGAAAGCTGCTACGCATCGGATGCAAGACAATTTAGGGGCACATAGCTGCACCCCTATGGAAGTCAGTACAACAATATTCCCGATTTTTCTAAGGAATATTACGAATTACAGATTGGTATTAAACACTTACCAAAACGGCTTCTCGCAGCTTGGCAATCACATCACTCAGATTACCCGTGTTCAGGCGGTAACTCAAAGGATGAGCAATTAACCGGGCCGTGCTTTCATAGAGAGTAGCAACTTCAATTAGACCATTTTCGCGCAAAGTTCGACCTGTGGAAACTAAATCCACGATCGCTTCTGACATTCCAGTAATTGGGCCTAATTCCACTGAACCATACAACGGCACTATTTCCACAGGTAAATCCAGACTGTGGAAATATTCACGAGCGCAATTTACATACTTGGAAGCAACTCTACCATGCGGTGGTAAATCTAAAGGCGATCGGTAAGAACTTGATGCTTTTACCGCCACCGACATCCGACAATGCCCAAACTGTAAATCTACCAAGTGGGCAACTTGCGGCTGCTTTTCCCGCAATACATCGTAACCGACAATACCCAGTTGTGCTTGACCATATTCTACATACACCGGCACGTCCTGTGCCCGCACCAACAAAGCTTTTGCAACTCCCTTAGTGTCAGGAATTTGAAGTTGGCGAGTTCCTGAATCTAAAAAAGCACTAAAATCTAATCCCACAGCTTGTAGCAGGCGGATGCTATTTTTAAGTAGTTCCCCTTTTGGCAATGCAACAGTCAGCATTCTTTTTATTGGTATCCTTAGCGTCTCGACAGTTGAATAATATTGAGAATATCTCTATATGCTTACCACAAGCAGCATGAGAATTTTATTAGTTGATGATGAAATTGAACTAACTGAACCCTTGAGTCGCTTATTAACTCGTGAGGGTTACGCTGTTGATGCCGCTTACGATGGTACAAGTGGCAGTGAACACGCACAAGCAGGCAATTATGATCTACTGATTTTAGATTGGATGCTGCCAGGAAAAACGGGGTTAGAGATTTGTCAGGAATTGCGACGCCAAGGCAAAACTACCCCCGTGCTGTTTCTCACAGCCAAGGATACTTTGGATGACCGCGTAGAAGGTTTAGATGCTGGTGCTGACGACTATTTAGTTAAACCTTTTGAACTGCGGGAGTTACTAGCGAGAGTTCGTGCTTTATTGCGTCGTTCCGGTTCTCAAACCTATGAAACCACCACTGGACGTTTAACTGTCGCTGATTTAGAACTTGATTGTGAAAATCAAGTAGCCTATCGTCAGGGACGAATAATTGAGCTATCGCAAAAAGAAAGCCAGTTGTTGCAATACTTTATGGAACACACGGGACAGCTACTAACTCATGCCCAGATTATGCAAAATTTGTGGCAAGAGGAAGAACAACCTAGTAGTAATGTGATAGCGGCATTAATTCGCCTGTTGCGCCGCAAGATTGAGGTAGGTAGAGAAACTACGCTGATTCATACAGTCTATGGCAAAGGCTATCGTTTCGGTGCTTCCTCAGTGGAGTCAGTTTAGACGCCTGCTTTCGACTCACAATGATTTGGTTAATTGGTTAGGAGAATCATTAATATTTCTCAGTCTTTGCGATTTTAATTCCTGTCGAAGTTTGTTGTAGAGAGATAAATCCACAGGCATCATAATTTGTGAAATTCCCTTCCAGACACCAAGCTGATTATTCGCACCGATATCTTCCATAAGTTGATCAGTATAACGCAAGGAAAACGAGGTTATGCATGTTGCCTTCGCTACAACGCTATTGTATTGAGTTTTCATCCAATCGATATCTGCTGCCATTTCTTGATATATTGCTGGCGGCGAAGGCAATAACAAGTTGCCTTTGACATACTCTAGCAGCCACCAAGCACCAACTTCTGATGTCAACTGACTGTAAAAACTGCTGTTATAGCCAACAAAACCCATCTGTGGAATATTAGGATGAATCAGATAACGGTAAAGGTTAAAATTACCATCTTCATCGATTACCTGTCGCCGATATTCTTCTTCGAGAAATGGAAGTTCTTGGCGAAATCCTGTTCCAAAAATTACTATATCTGCCTGCAATTGCTGACCATTGGCTAATTCCACACCATCAGGGATAAACTTGGTGATGCTGGTTTTTATTGCCTGAATTTTACCAGAATGTATGTATTTGAAAAAATCTGGAGGAGCTATGCTAATGCCACAGTTAGCCTGATTCATCGGTTGTTCGGGCAACAAGCCGCAGCTATCAAGACCGAATTGCAGGCGTAGTACCATCTCATTAGTCCGCCAAAAAGCCCATACTAGTGGCTTACCCAGAGTGTGCAGTAGTTTTTCAATCCGTCCCATCTTACGGTACGGGAACCAAGCTTCTGAAAAGCGGGTTAATAAAACATACTTCAGGTTTACTAAACCCAAGAAAAATCTAGGAATCTTCCATAGGGACTGACGGAAGACGAGGGTGGATTTTTTGGCTATGTTCGCCGCCAAAGTCGCAATGTCGCAGGCAGATTTGCCAAAACCCACTACCACTACCCGCTTACCCTCAATGATTGAAGCATCGTTAAACTCGGTAGAATGCAGTACCCACCCTCCAGATGCGGCGAACTCCTCCTTACCTGGTAAGGAAGGTAGCTTAGGGATACTATATGTGCCATTGCACACTAACACAAAGTCAAATTCCTGCTTTTCCTCTTTTGTCTCACCCCCATTACCTTCCTTCATTCTGATGGTAACTACCCATCCTGGTCGTTCTCCAGTTTTTCGGGAAACATTGGTAACTTCCGTTTGGAAGCGAATTCTCTCAAGAACCCCAAAATTATGGGCGTATGAATCTAAGTAATCCCGCATCTGTTCTGCTGTGGGCCACTCTGGGTAGGATGCAGGCATGGGATAATCTGAAAAACTATAGGTGTCACCCGTATTTTGGGTTGTTAATCCTGGGTAAGTTCGAGATTTTTCCCAAACACCACCAAGTCCTTTTTGTTTCTCGAATACAGTAACGTCATAGCCTTCTTCGATAAAAGTTTTAGCTGTCACCAGTCCGCTGATTCCAGCCCCGATAACGCAAATCTGTTTGATTTCCATTCTTTTTTATGTAAATTATGAAATAATTTTTGCAAAGATGAATTTACAGTAGGTTTTATTTATTTGAACTACATCTGTCGTGGGCCCTAAAGAAATAGCAGACATTATTGATCATGGTTAAATAGGCACAAACATTACAAGTCAATAAAACCTACTTTTTAGGATGCAAATTATCAATGAGGTTTGTGCAAGTTTAATCTGCAAAGCAGGTTTTAATCACTCGCAGATTCAAAACTTAATTGAAGATTTTGCAGAAGGCTGTGAAATATTGCCTGTCTCACTAGAAACGCTTCAGTATGCAGTCAAATTGTTCGTAGGCGTAGCCCTGCGGCATGTTTGACTCCGCTCACCAGCCCCTCAGTGACCATTGTAGACATTGCTATTTGCGATCGTTTTACAATAGCCTCATCATTGCCAATGCCGTCAGCGTCACAGGTTCCATAAATTTACTACAAACTTAGAGGATGTTTGAAAAGTCGGGAATGTTGTAAAAAAGCTCTCTCGGTATAGG
>NZ_JBDNJQ010000193.1:0-14348 GCF_051172895.1 Nostoc sp. CALU 1950
AGAGTTAGTGTAACTAGATATGTAAAGTTTTGTATTAGGATTCAACATTTCTGTATAAAAACGAAAGCGTATTTTTATAAGTGCAATCACTTATGTTTAAGTTTATTAAACTTCTGATTAGATTGAAGTTTCCTAATGTTGAGGAAATTACAAGCAAGGAATTCGCTCAATTGCTATTAGATTCTGGAAAGCCATGGCCATTAGTGCTAGATGCACGAAGTCAAACAGAATATGCGGTGAGCCATATCGAAACAGCAACACAGATAGATCCTCTTATACCTGACTTAGCAGTACTTTCTACAGCGCCAAAAAACAACCCAATTGTCGTGTACTGTTCCGTTGGCTACCGTAGCGCTAAATTAGCCCAGCAGCTTAATAAAACTGGGATGAAGTGCATTTATAACTTGAGCGGTGGGATTTTTCAGTGGGCAAATGAAGGAAGGCTTATTTTTAGACACAATCAACCTACACAGTTTGTACATCCTTACAATGCAATCTGGGGAAAACTGCTAAAAGCTCGTTACCATGCTCTGGAGCATTAAACCAATTCGCAATTCGCTTTTTCGCCCATTCGCAATTACGTTTTATGACGGGGATTTAGATTTAGGCGTTCAATTCGCCCTGCCGTCATTAGGCAAGAGACTTAAACCCCTAAAGTTTGTTAAAGTTGAATTTTACCGTTTTCTCGCAATCTCTATTTTTTGTATTTAACATGATTAGGACTTACGCAAAATTATGAAAAAACGAACCACGTTTGCGCTTCTCTGACGAGACGCGTTCGCGCAGCGTCTCGCAGAGAAGTAATAAGAGTTTGAGAGATTTTTTGCGTAAGTCATCGATAAAACCATTAAATCGATATGTCTCAAGTTTCTATTATCATTCCTACTTTAAATGAAGCAACTAACTTAGGGCGGACATTGCGCCAACTGACTTTACTTAATCCTCCTCCTGACGAGGTGATAGTGGTAGATGGTGGCAGCCAAGATCAGACGGTGACAGTTGCAAAGCGAATTTTTGAGTCATTTAATCAAACTTTGAATGTACAATTTCTTTTATCTCAACAACCAGGGCGTTCTCTTCAGATGAATTATGGAGCATTAGCAGCAACTGGAGATATTATTTGCTTTCTTCATGCAGATACTTGGGTTCCAGATGATCTAATTACCGTCATCAACAAGACTCTGGCAGAACCTACCGTTGCCTGTGGCGGGTTCATTTCTCTGATGTCAGGATCTCAAACAACTCGTTGGGGTATCTCTCTACATAATTATTTAAAAACCTATTACGCACCACTGTTATTTAAGCCTCACCTATTTTTCCGAGGATTGCGTCTGTTGTTTGGAGATCAAGTAATGTTCTGTCGTCGGACTGATTTTTGGGATTGTGGCGGATTTGATGAGGCATTGCCAATTATGGAGGATGGAGATTTATGTCTAAAATTAGTTAAAAAAGGACGTATCTATCTGGTAAATCGGATTGTTCATTCCTCAGATCGTCGCGTAGCCAAATGGGGTAGCTTCAAAGCAACTGCAATTTACCTTTATATTGGCTTTTTGTGGGGGATTGGCGTTAATGCAAATTATCTTAAACAGTTTTATCAAGATATTCGCTGATTTAAGCTCCAGTCATAGTGAAGATAGGATATCCGCGTTGAGGCATTAAGGGGATAGTCTGTTTTCAAGTAAGAGCGAATGTATTCGGGAACGGAGGGTGCAACCTTTAAAAAATCTTGACGATACCACTTCAAGATTTTATTGCAGTAAAGTGTTTTGCTCTCAATGTCATAACGGACTTTTTCAGGGTTATTTATGAAACGACGTGCATCTTCATCTAATTGCTGACTAACTTGCGACCCAAAGTAGGCTCCCGAACGTAGTAAAGGACAACCAACCGAAGCACAGACTATCGCAAAATGAATTCGTGGCTCCTGCAATTTGTCCCGTAGAATAGAGTTCTCAATTTTAGCTAAACTATAACTTTCCCCAAACATATAATAAGCGCGACGTTGGAAGAACCACAAAAAAGCTAGCCAGTTGGGAATCCCTAAAATTCGCGGACGAATCGATTCTATCGGGTATCTCTCCAAAATTGTCGAAATGGTGAACGCATTGTAGAGGTTGATCCACAATGCTAATTGTTCGAGATTATTGCTATTGGATTTAAAAGCCAGATTTTTTTGGCTGGCTAACCAATCTGCAATTGCTTGGGGTTGCTCTTTTTTCCAAGCTACATAGTCTACACGCCCCTGCTGATCAACATACTGACGCAACAATCTGTCCCAAGGTTCAAAATCAATCATTCTCGCCCTAGTTGATGTGTTAGCTGTTATTTGAACCTATTGGGCGACTACCGTCTATCTCTAGAGTATCTGAAGATAGAAAATTACTTTTAGCGATCGGACGTTGACCGTCTATGTCAATAACAGCTTCAACCTCTAAATCGCTAGGGTCAATTGGACGCTTACCGTCTACATTTAGCATCTCACGTTCTTGAAAAGCGCTCTTCCCGATTGGGCGTTGACCATCTATATTAATTGTTTTATCATAATCGGTTTCATTTTTCCCAATTGGTCGCTCACCATCTATATTAATTATTTCTTTAATTTCAATATTACTTGGATCGACTGGACGCTGACCATCTATATTAATTGTTTTATTTGTCTGTATCAGTTCGTTAGATGATGAATCTATATCAGTTTCATCCCCTATTTCCTGCTGACCCAATTTATTTTTAGTACTATCAACTTCCTTTATGTTATCCATATTTGCCATCGTGATTCTAAGATTATTTAGCTACTACCAATATGATCTGAAAAATTGTATCTTTTGAAACAAAATACACTGGAAATTAGCTAGAAAGCAGAAAAATTATGATTTCTCTTGCAATTTTTTTGTCTAATTTAAACAGAGTACTCATGTAGGAGTAAAAAATCCTCTATCACAGCACATAATGCATCTATGACTTAAGAGGGATTTGTCGTATCTCAAGAAACATACAGCAGTAGAGAAATGGGGTTTTGTTACAGACATTAATGCAGAAAACTTATTTTAAAGATGGTGTACATCAGTTTAACAGAGCTACTAAACCAAATCTCCGTGCCAGATTTCCCACCCACATCCTACCCCATCACTGCACTAGTCCACATCAGCAGAACTTTCGGCAGTAAGAGAGAAAATCAATTGGCTACGCTTTGCTTTAAGAGCGATGTCTACAACGGGCTGCGCCTACGCTACTTCCCCCATCCCCAGATTTCCTTACTCACTACCCCATCACCAGCAACCATGTTCTGTGTACCACCAACGAAAAAGCTCAAAGTTGCGGATGCCGTCTGTAATATGCTGGCTGATGTTGACTTTTAAGCTTTGTAATGCCAACTTCAAGATTATTCGTTTTTTGCGTAAAAAATTGGAAAACGCTTGGCGAAAGATATCTCAACTGTGACAAGGTGGTTGCAGAAATACAGAACTGATGGACTGTCAGGCTTATTAGCAGTGGACCTAAAAGTTCTGCGATCGCTAAAAAATTGAAGCCGAACTTTGGCACGGACAGGTAGAACCAGCAATCATCAAACTTAACAACTGTAAATATGTGGCGGCAACGCAGTTCATCAACTATCTACGTAAACACCGACGTCGATTGGTAAATTATATGTACTTCCAAGCGGATGAGCTTAGTGAAACCCCAGAACAAGCCCGAAAGCTGGTAAATATAGTGTGATTGACATAGAGATATCAAGGTTCAATTGGGCAAGGAAACTACTACTTTCAATTGGGTATAACCCCTATAGTCTATGGCTTTAAGTCACTTTTATAGATTTTACAATATAAGTAAGACTTAAAAATTACGCTTCTATATGAAAATACTCTCATCAGAGCTAGTCCATTTGGGATTTGGCAAATATGTGCGTTCTGACCAAGTAACAGCAGTTATACCAATAGAAGAGGAGCGAGGCCCTGGACGACGAACCTTTGTTCACATTCAAGGGCAAAGCGATCCAATTATCGCCTCTCGCGCTGAAGATACCATCGTCCGTGATTTAGTACAGGAACCACGCGAGGTTACTCAAGCCCGTCAGCAGCAAGAAATTCTTCAAGATTTATTGGTAAATCTAGGTAATGTTAATTCGACTGTGCGACGAATTAGCCGTGATGAAGGCACTTTGGATCTTGATTTGTTAGAGCGACGACTTAAGCAAGTCCTTGAAAATTAATTGCAGAAGTCAGCAAACTTTCATAATGGAGAACTATATTGCTGAATACAATTACAGACCAGGTTTCAGGATCAGATACACAAACAAGATCGCCAAAGTTGTGGATACCTGAACGGGTACTGTTTACACCTGCTGCCCTAGATGAGGATTGGGGGCAGCAGATTCTTGCACGTGTGCAGTCACTCAACTTACCAATAGAAGAACTATCACAGAACCGCCTGAAGGGACTGCGCGGTGAATCTGAGCGGGATACTTACAACATCGCCAAGCGTACCTTAGCGGTAGTTACTGCACCACCCAGTTCTTTTAAACTGAGTCCTATCCCACCTTCTGCGGATTGGCAGTTTCACCTTGCCGAAGGTTGTCCTGCTCATTGTCAATACTGCTACCTAGCAGGCAGCTTGTCGGGGCCACCTGTCATCCGCGTTTTTGCTAACTTACCGCAGATATTAGAGAACTTAGCTAACTATGAGCAACAGGGAGAAACCACGAGTTATGAAGTTAGCTGTTACACAGACCCATTGGGTATTGAGCATTTAACTGGAAGTCTTGCTGAATGTATCCGTTATTTTGGCACTCGTCCCAATGCATATCTACGTTGGGTATCGAAGTTTGATGCTGTGGATGGATTACTCGACTTACCACACAATGGACATACTCGCTGTCGAATGAGCGTTAATGCTGCACCGATTTCTGGCAAACTTGAAGGTGGCACAGCATCCATAGCATCCAGACTGGATGCATTGCGACGTTTAGCGCTACCACAAGAGCGTGGCGGTGGCGGTTATCCAGTAGGCTTGGTGATCGCGCCAATTATGCCGATAAACGATTGGCAGATGCACTATAGTTATTTATTTGACCAGATAAACGAGGCACTGGATTTTGACTGTAACCTTACCTTTGAACTCATCTCGCATCGGTTTACACCTGGGTCAAAAGAAGTTTTACAAACTTGGTATCCGCAATCAAAATTAGAGATGGATGAGGCAAAACGCAGTATCAAGCGTAATAAGTTTGGTGGGACGAAGTACGTTTACGGTAAGGACATAATGAAGGCGTTGCGTTGCTTTTTTGAGAGTGAGATTAGTAGGCGCTTTCCAAATGCTGAAATTCTTTATTGGACTTAGAAGATCACTTCGCTCAAATACAGTTTGAGCAAATTAATTATTGGGCAAGAGAGCGATCATTGCGATCGCTCTCTTTTCAGGTTGCTCAAAAGCTCGTGGGTTACGGCTAAAGCCGTAACTATAAATGGTGTCTTACCCTTAAAACCTAGTGGTCTGTCCCAAAAGTTTTGATGAGTTCGTAGTAAGCACTTCAGTGCTTAAAAATCCAGGACTAAAGTCCTGACTACGAAATTTTTTACCCTTCGCCTGGGTTTGGCTACGCCCACTAAAAGCTGCATAATTTGGGCAGATTACAGGCGGCGTTATACATTAATAAGTGTATCTGCAATACCGGACTTGTTCTGGCTTAGTCTCAATAGCAAAGGTTTGGAGATGTTTACTTTATCAGAAACTTCTATCCTGGCGGCAATCCTACTGTTAGCTTTAGGCATTTTGGGCTGGGGCTTTTATCGCGCCAGACCTTTTGGTAAGCTGGGAATCTTAGCCTGGTTACAGTCGGTGGTGTTGATGACTCCCTGGCTTCTATTTTTTGGATTGTTTGCCGCAGGGATTTACGTCAACATAGCGGGTATATTGTTCTTAATAGTTACTTCCGCTGGATTGTACATCTACTTGGGCAAACAATTACGCGCAGCTGGGCAAGATGACATCCTTAAGCAACGCGCAACAGAAAGGCTTGCTGCTGCTTCCTCAATTGAAGCAAATTCCCCACAACCAACAGCAGCAGAACAAAAAGCGGAGATTCCGCCAATACCGGAAGATGACTTGAATGCAATTAAAGGTATTTTCGGTATCGATACGTTTTTTGCCACAGAAACCATCGCCTACCAAGACGGAGCCATTTTCAAAGGCAATTTGCGGGGAGAACCAGAAGAGACTCACAACCGTCTAACGGCAAGTTTACGGCAACGCCTTGGTGATCAATATCGCCTGTTTTTAGTGGAAAATACAGATGGCAGACCAGTAGTGATTGTCCTGCCGAGCCGCAATGATCCCCGTCCGCTTCAGTTATCGCAAAAAGTCTTTGCAGGTATTCTGTTGGTAGCAACTATTGCCACGAATTTAGAAGCTGCGGGATTACTGCTGAATTTTGATTTCTTTGGCAATCCAGCGCGGTTTCAAGAAGCTTTGCCCATCGGTGCTGGAATATTTTCGATTTTAGTAGCTCACGAAATTGGTCATTGGTTACTTGCTCGGCGTCACCAAATCCGCCTTAGCTGGCCTTTCTTTCTACCCGCAGTGCAAATTGGCTCTTTTGGTGCAATTACCCGCTTTGAATCTTTGTTGCCCAACCGCAAGGTATTATTTGATATCGCCTTAGCAGGGCCAGCCGCAGGTGGTATCGTTTCTTTGTTAATGCTAGTGACAGGCTTGCTGCTTTCCCACCCAGGTAGCTTATTTCAATTGCCCAATCAGTTTTTCCAAGGGTCCATTTTGGTGGGAAGTTTGGCGCGAGTAGTCCTTGGTTCGGCTTTACAGTCATCCCTGGTAAGTGTTCATCCTTTAGTGATAATTGGTTGGCTGGGGTTAATTATCACGGCTTTGAACTTAATGCCCGCAGGACAACTAGATGGTGGCCGGATTGTTCAGGCGATTTACGGACGCAAAACCGCAGGACGGGCAACGATCGCAACTTTAATTTTACTGGCGCTAGTGTCCCTTGGTAATATGATTGCCATGTACTGGGCGATCGTCATTTTCTTCTTGCAACGAGATCAAGAACGCCCCAGCTTGAATGAAATTACTGAACCCGATGATGCTAGAGCCGGTTTGGGGCTTTTAGCTTTATTCTTGATGATTACCACCCTATTACCCCTCACTCCCGGCTTGGCTGGACGTTTGGGAATAGGATAGTGCGCTATGGAGCCAACACCCAAACAAGCAATATCCGCAATTCGGGTGTGCGCCCAACTTACCAGGGTTTATAAACGAATAGACCTTGTAAGATTGGACGAGCGCACCAAAAATGTTTATATCTTGGCGAACAATTCAATAGAAGCTGAGGTAACACCAAGTGGAGAAATTCTTTGGTTATGACAAAACCTAACTTTCAACAAATGCCTTTAGATCACCTAAGAGCTTATATTTTGGAGCATCGCAACGACGATGAAGCATTCCATATCTACATTGATAGGAAACGTGCCCAATCTCCAAAACAGATGCCGATGACAATTGAGGAAGCAGAGGCTGAATTACAGAGACGGTTTGGACAGGAAGCTAGTTAAAAGACGATGACAAATTCTTAGGTGATTGTCGGTGAACACATCGCTTAATTTAAGCAAAGGTTCACCGACAGCTTGCTTTTGAAAATTAACTAAACGGTTTCCAACCTGCTAGCAAATTTGGGTAAGTTGTTGGTGTCGGGAAAATTTTCTGGAAGGCGAGTTGACGCTCTTGGGGCTTTTCTTTGCTCATGTTCCAGAGGGTTTCATAGAAAAAGAAGGAGACTCCGGCAAAATTGCGATCGCGTGCATTTTGCACTTGTGTCTGAATCTGCTGCATCGGTACAGACCGATTTTTCAACCCAGCTAAAATGCCGATACTCACCGGAATATGGCTCTTGGCGGCTTTCACTTCTGGGTATTCTAATTCCTTCACAAAAACATTTAAATCATCACGATAGATTTGCAAAACCAAATCTTCAACAATTCCCATCCGTTCCCACCTTTGCCAGTCTGCTAAAAAGTATTCGTAGGAAAAACGTTGAGGATTAGGTGCAACGGAAACCAGGCAATTTTTTTTAGTAGCTTTAATAGCTGTAAATACCCGTTTCATAAAGTCGGTGATTTTGTTCGCTCTCCAGCGCACCCATTCTGGATCTTTAGAGTTTTTGGAAGGAGCTTTACCACGGTGTTCTTTTTTGTAAAGCGCCACCGTATAAGCATCGTATCCTAATTCTGATGGTAAGCCAAAATGGTCATCAAATTGAATGCCATCAATATTGTAGTTTCTGACAATTTCAACGATTAAATCTTGAATAAATTGTTGTACTTCTGGGCGAAAGGGATTTAGCCAAACACGATTATGTGTGCCTTCTTTGATAATCCGCGTCCCGTCACTCTTACTGGTGAGCCATTGAGGACGATTTTTAGCTAATAGAGAATCTGCTGGTGCCATGAAGCCAAATTCAAACCAGGGAATCACTGTTAACCCTTTTTGATGTCCTACATCAACAATTTCTTTGAGAATATCTCGCCCTTGGAGTCCGGGTGTGGGATCGAGCGATCGCCCGATAACTTTTTGGGCAACTTTGCTAGGATACAATGTATATCCCCAATTCCAAACTGCTGGATATATGGTGTTAAAATTGAGTTCATCAAGGCGTTGCAAAGATCCCTTGAGGCGATCGCGCTCAAATAACACATCACTATCAATATTTGTTAACCACACCCCCCTTAACTCAGATGCGGGCGTTGGTGGCAGATTAATTTGAGCGTTCAAAGGGAACGATAGCATCGCCGTAGCTACCACGCTCAAGGTAAGCATAACGACAAATAACCCCGACTTTCTGCTTTGGCGAATATTCCACCAAGAAGGAAACTCAACACACCACTTTATAAACCTTTTCATCATTTGGTTACAGACATCATCAAATTATGAACGATCAGCATAAATAGCGATCGTTTCGATTGTAAGCGCTAAAACAATCGTCATGAACTGCATACATCAGAAAACATGAAAGAGAGAGTGTGGACTGGGGATCGTCAATCTTGCCCTTGCCAATCCCAGCTATCAGCCAGTGATTGTCAATTATAATACGAGCGATCGCACTGCGAAAGTTTCTGACTCTGATAACAATTTTAGGATGGGAACAATCATTTTCAATCCTGGTGAAATCTGAAAACTATTAGCTTTGGCATCAGAGGTGATAGAAAACTTCAAGCCAACAAGACATTTTTTGTTAATCTCTATGATGCTACGAATGCTGCGATCGCTAATAACTCTAAATCTCAATATAAGACTTTCCTTGTTCCCAGTCTCCGGCTGGGAATGCATTCATTGAGTCTCTGACTCAATGTCTGACTAGAGGCAGCAGCCCCTCATAACCCATTCCCATGCTCTGCATACAAACGAGATAAACGGAGGAAAATCGAGCTTTTTTAGGCTTTTGTGTACACCGTAGCTTTTTCGGTAGATTTAGGCGTATCTAGAACATATTACTATCGACAAGAGGGCTTTTCAAACATCCTCTTAGTTAATTAAGTAATAATACTATAGCAGCTATTATATTTTTAGCATAACTTTGTACTGGCTTGCGTACTTATTGATTACTGCGTTCTCAAATTAAATTTTATATTTTAACTCAATAAAAACAGGTTCCAATTACCGATTGAATTGAGATATGGAAGCGTATGTTTAAGCATTCGCTTCCTGTTTAGTACTGGTTACATTTATTCATAATCTTTGAGTTTCTAAGTTTAACTTACTAACAAAAATCATCGTGTAAGTACAAGAAAAAACAACTTCTAAATACCAAAATAATTTTATTGAGGAATTACAAATGCCAAATCAAAATATTGTCTTTATCGATCAAGCAGTTATCGAATATCAAAGCTTGATTACTGGCATCCAACCAGACACTAGTGTAGTAATCATTGACTCCACCACAGATGGAGTAGAACAAATTACTCAAGCTTTGCAGGGTGGCAAATACCAATCAGTTCAAATTATCTCCCACGGCAGTAGCGGAAGTTTGCAACTAGGTTCAAACCAACTCAATACCAACAACTTGAACTCCTATACGAATCAGTTGCAACAATGGAGAAATTATTTAACTGAGGATGCCGACATTCTGCTTTATGGTTGCAACGTGGCATCTTTCGATCAAACTTTTGTGCAACAGTTGAGCCAAATCACAGGCGCAGATGTGGCTGCTTCTGATGACATCACAGGGAATTCCGAATTGGGGGGTGACTGGGATTTAGAAGTGAAGGTTGGCTCCATTGAGTCAGATTTAGCCTTGACACCAGAGACAATAAAGGCTTACCGCTCAATTTTACCCTTATCGTTTGCAACTGCCAGCAACTTTAGTGTTGGAAGTAATCCCTCTTCCGTGACAGTGGGTGACTTCGACAAAGATGGTAACCTTGACTTAGCTGTGGCTAACTTTGACTCCAACAACGTTTCAGTGCTGTTAGGCAATGGCAGTGGTGGTTTTGGGGCTGTCGCCAACTTTGGCGTCGGAAACAGTCCTAATTCTGTGACAGTGGGAGATTTCAACAAAGATGGTAACCTTGATTTAGCCACAGCTAACTCTAGCTCCAACAGCGTTTCACTGCTTTTAGGCAATGGCAGTGGTAGTTTTGGGGTTGCCAGCAACTTTAACGTGGAAAGCTCTCCCCGTTACTTGGCAGTAGAAGACTTCAACAAAGACGGCAACTCTGACTTAGTGGTAGCTAACTTTGGCTCTAACAAAGTTTCAGTGTTATTGGGCAATGGTAGTGGTGGTTTTGATATTGCTATCACATTCAACGCATCAACCAGTCCCATTTCCGTGGCAGTGGAGGACTTCAACAAAGATGGTAACCTTGACTTAGCCACAGCTAATTATGGCTCCAACAACGTTTCAGTTTTGTTGGGCAATGGCAATGGTAGCTTTGGGGCTGCCACCAATTTTGGCGTGGGAAACAATCCCAATTCCTTGGTAGTGGGTGACTTCAACAAAGACGGTAACTCTGACTTAGCCACAGCTAATTATGGCTCCAACAACGTTTCAGTTCTGTTGGGTAATGGTAGTGGTAGCTTTGGGACTGCCACCAATTTTATCGTCGGAAACAATCCCATTTCCCTGATAGTGGGTGACTTTGACAAAGACAGCAAATCTGATTTAGCTGTGACTAACTATTTATCCAACAACATTTCAGTGCTGTTGGGCAATGGGGCTGGTAACTTTGGAACTGCCAGCAATTTTGGCGTGGAAAACAATCCCAATTCCGTAGCAGTGGGGGACTTTGACAAAGACAACGACTTGGACTTAGTAGTGGCTAACTCAAGCTCCAATAACGTTTCAGTGCTAGACAATACTACTGTACCCCCAAAAGTTGACTTTGGTGCTGCTATCTACAACACTACAGAAGGTAGTACTGCTACTGAGGTAACTATTACCGTTACCTTAGACGCTATTCCCAACATTGATGTCACAGTTCCCATTGTCATCAACAACAGTAGCACCGCTACTAGTGGCAACGATTACACATTTTCACCCGCTAGTCTTACTTTTAGTGCTGGGGCAACAGGTTCAAATTTAACCCAACTAGTAACTTTTAGCATTAAACCAGACGATTTACCTGAAAATGCCGAAACGGTTGTACTCAATTTCGGCACACTGACGGGGGCTATTCCAGGGACAATCACTGAAACTACTCTGAATATTGCTGCTAACGATTCCATTGAATACGCAATTTCCACCACCACCCCACCTTTAACTGAAGGTAATAGCGGTACTCAATCTGCTACCTTTACCATCACCCGCAGTGGTGGTATTGGCGTGGCGAGTACGGTAGATTATGCCTTGAGTGGTACAGCAATTTTAGAGAGTGACTATAACAATATTCAAGTTACAAATGGAGGAACTGCTTCATCGGGGACTTTAAACTTTGGAGTTGGGGAAACAACAAAGACAATTACACTCGATGTTTTGGGTGACTATACAGTTGAACTTGATGAAAGCATTATTGTTACTCTAAGTAATCCTAATCTCACAACTGCGCCGACAAGTTCCACAATTAGCACCAGTTCGGCTCAAGTAGACATCATTAATGATGATTTCTCTAAACCGACACTCATCAACGAAATTCTGTTTGACCCCCCAAGTACAGATAACCCGAAAGAATATATCGAACTGCGTGGCACTTTCGCTGCGACTCTAGCAGCTGGAACTTATTTAGTTGGCATTGAGGGTGATTCTGGTACTAATCCTGGTAATGTTCAAGATATTTTTGATTTGTCTGGTAAGCAGTTTGGTACTAATGGGTTGCTGGTTCTTCTGCAAAAAGGCAGTACTTATGTAGCCAAGCCTGGTGCAAATGTAATAACTAATACCGGAAGTGGAGCCGGATGGGGCAACGGAACCTCAAGTTCAATCGGTCACATCGGTTCAACAACCGATATAGAAAGTGCGTCTGTTAGCTTTTTTCTGATTCAAACTAATACTGCACCCACCCTGACCAGTGATATTGACTCAAATAACGATGGTATTGCTGATGGTACTGTGTACTCAAATTGGACTGTGCTGGATTCAGTTTCGGTTTTAGATGGGGGAAGCACAGACAAAGCATACGGCTCGATTGTGTTTAAAAAAGGTTCTGGTGGTTCAGTTCCAACAAATGCCACAGTTGTTAACACCTCATTTACAGCAGGATATGTAGGGCGTTCAGGTGACACTATCGGTTCAACAGCCTCGGATTGGGTAGCAAGTTTAGTTACTGGCACAGTGCCGAATTTCACATTAGGTACTGCTGCTAACACATCACCTGGAAGCTTTGCTGGTCAAGCGTTAAATCACATTGGGGATACTAATTTTGCTCCTACTGCTAATGTAGATTACGCCATTTCAACTGCTACTCAAACTGTGACTGAAGGTAATAGTGGTACGCAAACTGTGACTTTCACTGTTACTCGTAGTGGTGATACTGGCGTTGCGACTAGTGTAAATTATGCTCTGAATGGCACGGCAACTTTTAGCAGTGATTACAACAGCATTAAAGTTGCAGGTGTCACAGGTAGTTCCTCTGGGATTGTAAAATTTGCCGCTGGGGAAACAACAAAGGCTATCACATTAAACGTTGTAGGCGATAAGGTCACTGAGGCTGACGAAACCATTAATCTTAACCTGAATTACCCTAACCAAACAGTTGCGATCGCACCAGCTACAATTACCATAGTTAATGATGACACCCAACCCACCATCTCCATCGCAGATAAAAGCGGCAAGGAAGATAGTGGCAATCTTGTTTTTACCGTCAAACTCTCTAATGCCAGCAATGACGTAATCACAGTTGATTACAACACTAGTAATGATACTGCGATCGCTGGCGTTGATTACACCCCACTCACAGGAACTCTGACTTTCAACCCTGGAGTTACCTCTCAAACAATCACGATACCGATTCTCAATGATTTCATTGACGAATCAACTGAGCAGTTTTTTGTTAATCTCACCAACCCCACCAATGCCAGTATTAGCGATAACCAAGCTCTGGGTAAGATTACTAACGACGATACAGCAGGTTTCAGCATCTCTGCCACCAAGGGACTCATCACGACTGAAGCTGGTGGCACTGATAGCTTCAATATCCAACTCACTAGCCAACCCACTGCTGATGTCACCTTCAATTTGAGTAGTTCCAAGGTAAGTGAAGGTACTGTCTTAGTTTCTAGCGTGACATTTACCGCAGCTAACTGGAATACGCCCCAAATCATCACCGTTACAGGTATTGATGATGGTGTTGCAGATGACAATATTTCTTACCAAATCATTACTAGCGCAGCAGTTAGTGGTGATGCCAATTATAACAATCTCAACCCTATCGATATTGATGTCGTCAACATTAAAAGTGGCAACCAAGTTAATAGCATTATCACTGGTACGTCCAAAGCTGATAACCCATTACAGGGAACTAGCTCAGATGATCTGATTTTTGGCTTTGCTGGTAATGATGTAATTGTTGGCGGTGACGGAAACGATTACATTTATGGTGGTATTGGTACTGATAATCTCACAGGTGGTGCAGGGAATGATATCTTTGTGCTTGCCCAAGACGAAGGTAGAGATACTATCAAAGACTTCAATATTAGTGAAGATTTGATTGCTTTATCAGGTGGTTTACTCTACTCAGGTTTGTCTATTACTCAGAGTGGTAATGATACCTTGATTAAGATTACTTCTGGTAACGAAAGTCTTGCTTTGTTAACTGGAATTACGGCATCAACTTTAAACACTAGCAATTTCATTACTTACAGAAATGTTGAATCCTAATACAAAACTTTACATATCTAGTTACACTAACTCT
>NZ_JBDNJQ010000194.1:0-14285 GCF_051172895.1 Nostoc sp. CALU 1950
GGGCGCACAAACGTGCGCCCCTATCCATAAGGTAGAGCAACTATAAGAACAAACAATCATTGACTAATTACTCATGAATTATCCCCAATTTCAAATCTAAAATAGGTAGTCAATTCTCCTCACGTTGGGAACTTGGTGTGTAAAATTAATGTCTTCAAAAACACTTAGAAGCGAACGTAATTACAATGCCAACACAAGCGCTCAATAGAGGGATAAGATTATCGTTCATGATAGTTACGCTCTTCATCATATCGACGGTTACCCCTGTTACTGATGCTGATGCTCAGGAAGCGCCAACGATATTTGGAGATGTCACCATTGGCCCTCAGTTTTCGCCAGACCCCTTGACAGTTCGCGGGATGAGTGGTGGTTCAATATCTGGGAGTCAAGTAGCTGGGAGAAGTGAAACAGCCACCGGCCCTTGTACCGGATTTATTGATGAAACACCAGACCACACATTAGCGCTAACAAGTAAATTTGACTACCTGAAGTTGCAAATGCAAAGTCCTGAAGACACTACCTTGATTATCAAGGGGCCTGGTGGTACTTGGTGCAATGACGATTTTGATGGCAAAAATGCCGGCATTGTTGGTGAATGGCTGCCTGGAAGTTACCAAATTTGGGTTGGTTCTTACGAAAAAGGCAAATATCTTCCTTACACTTTACAAATTACAGAAGCTAAGTAGGGGATTGGGGATTGGGGATTGGGTACTGGGGATTAGGGATTAGGTATTGACAATTAGATTAAAAATTAGGGTTCAACTAATTTTTACCAGTCCCCAGTCCCCAGTTCCCCAGAATGATGATTGAGAAGGGCTTAAACAACACGAGGAGCATTCTGGAGAAATTCTCCGTATCTTTGCATCCCGTTGCGCTCCTTTTTCTCGTGCGATATTGTATTAAAATTAAGTTAACTTTGATTAAGATTCTTGTTGGCATCGCCATAATGCTCTAATCGCTTTATGGCAGTGCATATAAGAGATCAAATTAAACAAAATGGATTTATAGACATCCGTTTAACAGCTTAAAGTGACAGAGTGATGAACATTCCGTTGCTAAGGCTGATGAGTTGTATAGGCATCTAGAGGCAAATTAAGATGAAATTCTCTTGGAAAGTCGCAGTACTCTGGACATTGCCAGCTTTGGTAATTGGCTTTTTCTTCTGGCAAGGGGCGTTTGCAGGCGCTCCTACTGACATGAGTAAGAATGCAGCCAATACCCGCATGACCTATGGTCGCTTTCTAGAATACCTGGACGGCGATCGCGTCAGCAGCGTGGATCTTTACGAAGGCGGTAGGACAGCAATTATAGAAGCCCGCGATCCAGACATCGAAAATCGTGTCCAAAGGTGGCGTGTAGATTTGCCTATTAACGCTCCTGAGTTAATTAGCAAGCTCAAAGAAAAAGACATTAGTTTTGATGCTCACCCGATGCGGAATGATGGCGCAATTTGGGGATTGTTGGGCAATCTCATCTTTCCAGTTTTATTGATTACCGGATTGTTCTTTTTGTTCCGGCGTTCTAGCAACCTTCCCGGCGGGCCAGGTCAAGCGATGAACTTCGGCAAATCCAAAGCGCGTTTCCAAATGGAAGCAAAAACCGGAGTCAAATTTGACGACGTAGCTGGGATTGAAGAAGCTAAGGAAGAATTACAAGAAGTTGTCACCTTCCTGAAGCAGCCAGAAAGATTTACCGCTGTGGGCGCACGGATTCCCAAGGGAGTGCTGTTAGTTGGGCCTCCTGGAACTGGTAAAACTTTACTAGCAAAAGCGATCGCTGGTGAAGCAGGTGTACCTTTCTTCAGTATTTCCGGTTCGGAATTTGTGGAAATGTTCGTTGGTGTGGGTGCATCCCGCGTCCGCGATTTGTTCAAGAAAGCTAAAGATAACGCCCCCTGTATCATCTTCATCGATGAAATCGACGCCGTGGGTAGACAACGGGGTGCTGGTATCGGTGGCGGTAATGACGAGAGAGAGCAAACCCTCAACCAATTGCTCACCGAAATGGACGGGTTTGAAGGTAACACAGGCATCATTATTATTGCTGCCACCAACCGTCCCGACGTACTAGACTCAGCCTTGTTGCGTCCCGGTCGTTTCGACCGACAAGTAACAGTCGATGCACCCGATATCAAAGGGCGTTTGGAAATCTTGCAAGTCCATGCGCGGAACAAGAAACTAGACACTAGTGTATCTTTAGATGCGATCGCTCGCCGTACTCCTGGATTCACTGGTGCTGACTTAGCCAACTTACTCAACGAAGCAGCAATTCTGACCGCCAGAAGACGCAAGGAAGCTATCACTCTCCGTGAAATTGATGATGCGGTGGATCGGGTAGTCGCTGGGATGGAAGGTACTCCTTTGGTGGATAGCAAGAGCAAGCGCTTAATTGCCTACCACGAAATTGGACACGCTTTAGTTGGGACTTTGTTAAAAGACCATGACCCAGTACAGAAAGTTACCCTGATTCCACGTGGACAAGCACAGGGTTTAACCTGGTTTACACCCAACGAAGAACAGGGGTTAATTTCTCGTTCTCAGTTGAAAGCCAGAATTACTGGTGCTTTGGGTGGTCGCGCCGCTGAAGAGGTAATTTTTGGGGCTGCGGAAGTCACAACTGGTGCCGGTGGAGACTTGCAGCAGTTATCGGGAATGGCCCGGCAAATGGTAACTCGGTTCGGGATGTCCGACTTAGGCCCACTGTCGTTAGAAAGCCAGCAGGGAGAAGTATTCTTGGGTCGTGATTGGACAACCCGATCTGAGTATTCTGAATCCATTGCTTCCCGTATTGATGCTCAAGTCAGAGAAATTGTTGAGCAGTGCTACGACAATGCTAAGAAGATCATCCGTGACCATCGGACTGTCACTGATCGCTTAGTTGATCTGCTTATCGAGAAAGAAACCATTGATGGCGAAGAATTCCGCCAGATTGTGGCTGAGTATGCTGAAGTCCCAGATAAGCAACAGTACGTACCGCAACTATAATATTTGACTCTTTTCCGGCTACTATCTGGGAATGAGTAAAGTAACAAAAAATAAAATGGGGATGGCGTATACCATCCCCATTTTTTTGCGCGTTTTCAGTGTTAGGAAGCTTTTAATTTTAAAATTCTCAAAATTTATGAACCCATAAACTCTACAACAAACCTTGTTTTTTCAACTTAGCTAGTGCATCTTCAGCAGCAGCTTTTTCTGCATCTTTTTTATTGCGTCCCTTACCTTCTCCGTAAATTTTTTCATCTACCAATACTTTGGCGATGAATTCTGGCGCATGAGAAGGGCCTCCTATTTGTTCTGTGAAGTATTTGGGAGGATTTGGAGTAACGTTGCGTTGCACCCATTCTTGAAAGCGGTTTTTTGAGTCTACATTAGAACGAGATACAATTATATGCTTAGGATCTACAGAATCAAATAGTGGTTCTATAATTGCGCGAACTGTTTCAATATTGGATTCATTATCTAAATAGTAAGCACCAAGAACTGCTTCAAAGGTACTACTGAGCAAATTAGGATTTTGGTAGCCTCCATCTCTAATTGCACCTTTTCCTAGCCGCATCCTAAAGTCTAAACCTACCTCCTCAGCGAACTTTGCTAATTGCTTTTCATCTACCAGCGCCGAACGCCGCCGTGTTAATTCATCTTCTCCCATTTCTGGGTGACAACTATAGAGATATTCGCCACTTAAGAAATTCAGCAAAGCATCACCGAGAAATTCTAGGCGTTCATTGTGTTCGCCTTCTCCAGGGTTTTCATGGACGTAAGAACGGTGGGTAAGCGCACGGCGTAGAAGTTTTTCATTATGGAATATTAGAAGATTGTGCATTTTTATTTTGTTGCAGAAATTCACTGTTGGGATAGTTTACAAGTGTTATTTTGTTCAGACACGAAAAAACCGCAAATTGCGGTGTGTTGGGAAAACCCAATTGTTTCGTCAACTGGGTTTTCCAAAGCTATTTTAGGCAGCTAGTTTATCTAATTCAGTTAAAAATAACTGCTGATTTTGCTTTTTGACTTTGCCATCCTTTATTGCAACATCAATAAACTGGCTAAAACTCTTAAATTTCTTTCCATCATCTGTAGAAATAGATAAGTATCCTTGATAGTTAGCACAACATTGACGCATCAATCTATCAATGTGACCAAATACGGTAGGCTTACCTTGGCTTAAGGCAATTTTGATAGCTTCAATTAAATACTCTATAGCCTCTTTGTAATTAATCTGAGGCAAAATATCTGTGTTTTGAGGTTGAGTCTTATTGCTATTGGCAACTAGCTGAGGTAATTCATCTACAAAATGGAAGTTATCATTACCAACCAGTTTAATCAACTTTGGACTCTCACTACCTCGTTGAGCAAAGACGATGACTTTTTTACCCATAGCTTTAAGAATAGAAATTAATACAGCAAAATCCTTGTCTCCTGAAAATAGGATAATATTCTTTAGAGAATAATTAAAAGCAACTGCCTCATAACAGTCATCTTTAAGTCGTTTATCTGCACTATTTTTTGAGGTGTCAGGAACATTAACACATCTAAAACCAAGCTCTTTTAGTTTATTTGAGGAAGCTACTTGGTCTTGACGCTGTGAATTGTAATAAATATTTTTGCAAGATACAGTCCCGTTAGATTCTGCAAATTGCAGCACTAAACTAGCGAATTTTATGATTGAGGGAACGTTCTGAATATCGCAAAAAATGCCAGTATAATATTTTTTCTGGCTTACTTGTTTTTTGGAGGGTAGATGATAGCTTGTCATTTGAGTATGTCCAGAGTTGGTTTAAAGAAACCGGACAGCTTCAACAAAGTACACGTCTAGTAGCAGCCTAGCTTTATGAAAGAGTTTTATACTAAAAAAGTATTTCCCTTTTCATTGCTAGGCTCTTTATTTACAAATTTAATTGATTTCTAGTCTAAGAAGGTAAAATCCCTGGCTTACTGCTAAGTATCGGGTTATTCATTCCGCCGAACATTCACGCAAATATATATATATATTGTTTTCCTTGCTGATAGTCTAATCAATGAATTGACCTGACATCAGGCTGAATGTTCAGCCGAAGGAATAACGCGATACTTAGCGGTAAGCTAGGGATTCTACGTTCTTAGACAACAATCAATAATTTGCACTTGTCCAATTTTGTTTTAGAGTGCATTTGTTTTGCTGCCGTTGTTATATATCTAACATGAGCTTAATCTGTGTGTCAAGAAGTTTAAAATCAATATAAGCCATAAAAACTTACTCCTTTGTCTTATGACTGAATCCTATAACAAAGTTTAAAAATTCCGCTTTGGCGGAAACACCTTAACTAAATCAAGAGATAAATCAGGGAAGCAGGAAAAAGTTATTATCTCATTTGACAAGAAAATTCGCTTATTTGAATAACCATATCTGCCTTGATTATCCTGATATGGTTCACTGTAAGCTTCCAAATAATTATCGAATAAATTGAATATCCAATAATCAGTAATACCTCCTTTAGAATAGAGAGGTATTTTAACATCTTGGTCATAAGCCAAAGAAGAATCTGAAACCTCCATTACTAAAAACACATCAGCCGCTTTAGGATGACCCGACAGATAATCATCAGCACGGTTTTGAACAATCGCAAAATCAGGCTCAGGTTCGCTATTAGGTGGCAAAGCAATCGGCGCTTGTGATTGCAAAGTAGCCTTGTCTCCCAGTATTTTAGGGAGTTCCTTCCACAGTTTTCTTAAACAAGTTTCATGGGCTGTAACTTTGGATGCCATTTCAATAATTTCCCCATTAATTAATTCAACGTGGTCATCTTCATGGAAAAAGCCCAATTCTCCAAGCCTGTGGTATTCATCTAGTGTGAAGCGTTTAGCCTGAGCAATACTCATAACCTTACCTTTCTCTCATTGCCATAATCCCTATTCTAAATGTGTCAGAAATTGGTATGCTAAAGGCCAAGACTCGCTATAAAAGCAAACAATGCCTGCGCCTACTATCAACCCCACGATCACTGCCTTTCCCTTGACAGCCGTAGTCGGTCAAGAAGCAATTAAATTAGCCTTGCTGTTAGCAGCCGTTGATCCTGGTTTGGGAGGAGTAGCGATCGCAGGTCGTCGCGGTACGGCAAAATCTGTAATGGCTCGTGCTATCCACGCTCTACTACCGCCCATTGAAGTTGTCAAAGGCTCAATCAGTAATTGTGACCCCAACCACCCAGAAGAATGGGACGATCAACTTTTGGCGGAGTACGCAGATAAAGACATTCAAGATGTTCCCGTCGAAATTATCCCCGCGCCTTTTTTGCAAATTCCTCTAGGTATTACAGAAGACAGACTCCTCGGTTCCGTGGATGTGGAAAAGTCGGTAAAACAAGGTGATACCATTTTTCAGCCTGGATTACTCGCTACAGCAAATCGGGGTGTACTGTACGTAGATGAAATTAATTTATTAGATGACCAGATATCAAATCAGCTTTTAACAGTATTATCTGAGGGACGCAACCAGATTGAACGGGAAGGGATTAGTTTTCAGCATCCGTGCAAATCCCTATTTATTGCCACCTACAACCCAGAAGAAGGCGGATTACGGGAGCATTTACTAGATAGAATTGCGATCGCACTCTCTGCTGACGGTGTACTCGGCTTAGATCAAAGAGTAGAAGCAGTTGAACAAGCGATCGCTTATTCTAAATCTCCCCAAGATTTCCTCAAACAGTACAACGAAGATTTAGACTCCCTCAAAACCCAAATCATCTTGGCGCGGGAATGGTTGAAAGAAGTCATTATCACCCATGAACAAATTGCCTATTTAGTGGATGAGTCCATTCGCGGCGGAGTTCAGGGACATCGCGCCGAGTTATTTGCCGCGCGCGTTGCCAAAGCTGCTGCGGCTTTGGAGGGACGAACAACAGTTAATGCTGAAGATTTGCGCCGTGCTGTAGAACTGGTAATTGTACCACGCGCCACAGTTGTGCAGACACCGCCACCCGATCAAGCACCACCACCGCCTCCACCGCCGCCACAACAGAATCAAGAAGAACCCCAGGACGAATCTGAAGAGGAACAAGAAGAACAAGAAGAACAGGAAGAAAATCAAGAGCAAGAACCACCCGATATCCCAGAAGAATTTATATTTGATCCAGAAGGGGTAATCCTTGATGACAACGTGCTATATTTTACTCAAATGGCAAAGCGGCAAGGTAAATCTGGTAGTCGCAGTGTCATCTTTTCCGATGATAGGGGGCGCTATATTAAGCCAATGTTGCCCAAGGGGAAAGCGCGACGCATTGCAGTAGATGCCACCTTGAGGGCTGCGGCTCCATATCAAAAAGCACGAAGAGAAAGACAACCAGATAGAAAAGTTATTGTCGAACAGCCTGATATTCGCTCGAAACGCCTGGTACGCAAAGCAGGGGCGTTGGTAGTATTTGTGGTAGATGCTTCTGGTTCAATGGCCCTGAATCGAATGCAATCGGCTAAAGGTGCAGTGATGCAACTGCTGACAGAAGCTTATCAAAACCGTGACCAAATAGCATTAATTCCTTTCCGGGGAGAACAGGCAGAGGTATTATTACCTCCAACACGTTCTATTGCTTTAGCACGTAACCGTTTAGAAAGGTTGCCCTGTGGTGGTGGTTCGCCCTTAGCGCATGGTTTAACTCAAGCTGTGCGCGTCGGCTTAAATGCCCAGATGAGTGGAGATATTGGGCAAGTTGTCCTTGTAGCAATCACCGATGGACGGGGTAATATTCCCTTAGCGCGTTCTTTAGGTGAACAGCTTGAACCAGGAGAAAAGCCAGATATCAAAGGAGAATTATTAGAAATTGCTGCTAGAATTCGTGCTTTGGGGATGCAACTATTAGTAATTGATACGGAAAGTAAATTTGTGTCTACTGGCTTTGCTAAAGAATTATCGCAAACAGCAGGCGGTAAATATTATCATTTGCCAAAAGCGACAGATCAAGCAATTGCTGCTATGACCAAAGGTGCGATCGCTGATTTAAAATCTCGATAATTAGTCATTTGTCATTTGTCAGTTGCTTTTCTACTAACCACTGACTATTGACTAATGACATCAAGATCCAGTGGGCATTACCTGTGGTTGCAAATAGCAAATCAAATCTTGAATTCCCTTTTGCAGATAGCGAGTTACAGTCATTGGACTAGTGCCAATGTTTTTAGCAGCATCCTTGCGAGAAAGTTCCTTCAAAAATACCATTTCAACTGCCATGCGGGGCTTTTCTTCCAACATATTGATTGCGCCTTGGAGTTGTTGGCGTTCTTCTTCTTGTTGCAGAAGCACATGAGAACGAGGACAAGGAAGTGCTTCACCCAAGGTTATTTGGCAATCAACATAGTTAACTGCGGTTGCATCTAAACTCAAAGGCATCCGGTTTTGAGCCGCTAATTTGGTTTCTTGCCATTCTTGCACAGATACCCGAAGTTGGCTGGCAATTTCAGCATCCTTGGGCTGGCGACCTAAAGACATTGCCAAGTCCTTGCGAATCTTTTGCCCTTCATTGTACAATTCTTGCCAACGACGGGGAATTTTTAATAGGGTACTGCGATCGCGCAAAAAGTGCAGCATCTCACCGCGAATGTATGGCACTGCAAAGGAACTAAAAGCATATCCTTGGCTAGGGTCGAAACGCTCAATTGCCCTAATCAAACCAAAATAACCGATTTGTTCTAAATCTTCATAAGGTTCATTACATTGATGGCTGAATTTATGAGCCATCTTTCGTACTAAGCCAGTATGTAACTGTACAAGTTTATTACGAAGTTTAATAGAAGGATTCTGGTGGTACAAGTGTAATAATTCTATACCATCAGTTCGTAAAGAGGACTCACTTGCTGCCATATACATTACCTTTGTTGTAACTCCTATTCCTGAGAAAATGGAGCTGCGTATATTTTCTTCTAAGCTGTTATTATTTTGCTGAGTCAGGGAAGAATAAGCCATCGTCGTTTCACTGAACTTGTTAGGGGTCGAACTCCACAATTCAGTATTTGTACGCATGATTTTGCGAACCTCTCTGTTACAGGTTATTTTTACTTTTTATATAACTCTTGAATGGTAAATAATCTTTAGCTTTTGCAACAAAAACTAGCTATTTATGCTGAAAAATGCATAGCTGACTTAATACCCATCTGTCATACTGAGTGCAATTGGATCGGCACTGAATTAATTGCAAAATAGATTGGGCAATTTTATTTCTTACTACTTACCGTCATTAGTAAAGGTCGAAAATCCAAATTGGCAGTTGGCTTGAAGAACAAAATCCAAGCTACAACAAACATAATTCCGACTCATTTTTATGGGAATTTGTACTTAGTTGGGTATTAAGGGACATTTCCATTAACAAAAAATAATTCAGGAGTCAGGAGCCAGAAATAAGAAATTGAATTCTATGTGACTGGCGAATAACGAATCAGTGTACTCCTAGCCAGCTTGCAAGAGCGTCTCGTAGAGAGCATCTGAATAAACGGTGAACACTACACTCTATCTATGATTGAGTGGTCAACAAGAGAGTGGCAGGTCTGTAGCAAGATCCCCCAGGGTATTCCCGATAAGAGTGACTCTGACTTCTTCTTCAAATATTGGTAACAATAGTAATGAGCAGAACGTTTTCCTAAACAACAGTTTTTCAATATGAGCAATACCAGTAATTTTCGTGAAGCTATGCGTGAGGCTAAATCTCACGCCCTCGTCGGCCCAAATGTGATTGCCAATGCCCTCCCCTACGTTGGTGGTGGATTGGTGCTAACGGCATTAGGAACCTACGGCGGTTTGGGAGTTATCCGTACTAATCCCGAAATATTTTTTCCCACCTTCATTGGTGCGGTGATTTTGGAATTAATTTTGTTCTTTGTTGCCCAAAATGTTGCCCAAAAAGGTAATAAGGGACTTGCACTACCCCTATTGGCAACCTACAGCCTCTTGTCTGGATATACTCTCAGTGGCTTGGTATTTGTCGCCTTGAGATCCCAAGGTGTTGGCATTCAAGGCATTGGATTGGCTGCTCTTGGTTGTGGCGTTACCTTTATTCTCGCCCGTCAAATTGGTTCAAATCTCTCTGAACAAGACGGCATGGCTTTGACGAAAACCATCAATCTTGGTGTCATTGCTTTGGTGGTTGTGTGTCTAGCCCAATTCGGATTTGCCATGTTTGGTGTTTACACGCCCAATTGGTTAGAAATCGCCATCTCCGGTTTGGGGGTGTTTCTATTTGTTGGGGTTTCTGTTGTCGATTTCTATATCTTGCCCCGCACTTACAGCGATGACCAATATCTGCCTGCTGCTTTATCGATGTATTTAACTTACATCAACTTGTTCGTCTTTATCTTGCGGTTGCTAATTGCCATAAATGGCCGCGATTAATCGTCTGTAGACACTAATAAAAGTAAAATTTTGTAAAGTAAAAACCGTGGTTAAATTTTCAGCAACCACGGTTTTTTCATCGTTTTAATTGTCGAATATGTTGGTTATTAGAAGGATGGAGCATACAACTTATCGCCAACAATCTCGCGAATTGTCTCTACTAGTTGGATGTATGCAAAGTTAGATAAAACTGGTTTTGCTGCTTGCAACTGAATTGGTTCATCTAAATCAATCCATGACTTACAGCCAGCGTATTTGGCGTAATACGAAATTTCTTGCTCTTGGGGTAGTTTATACGTCCGCAGGAGAAGAATATAAAGCGGTTGACGTGGTTTCCATTTGAGGCGATCGCTAATAAAATGCTCGTTCCAAATATGGAAGGGAAGCAAGGTATTAACAATAGACTCGTCACTAACTGGCAAAATATCCGTAATTTCAGCCCAACTTCCGATGCGAACTGTCTCTGGATGCCATCCCGATGTTACTGGATAAACACCACTGGCATACTCAGCTTTCAGCATGAAAGCTTGTTGATGTTCATAAGTAGGGTAAAGCAAAACTTGCTTGTGGGCAACTTGGAAGTGTCCATTTCGTTCATGGATACCGCCTTTGCGGAGCAACATAATTGTTTTACCATCTTCCAAGGCATTTACGGCCACTGCCCATTCTTTGAGGGCATGAAAAGTTGTAGTCAATTCCATCAGCATCTACATGTAATTCTGATTTAATTTCAAGCTAAAACCGATAAAGTATGAACTGTCCAAGGGAATGAATTAGGAAGCAGTTATGGGAAAGTGATGTCTACGATGGGCTTCTCTACGAGAGGCTACGCCAACGCCTACGCTAGGTACTTCTGATGTGCAAATTACACCCATCTTGATGGGAACTTAGCAAGCTGGTAAAAGAATGTGGGTGGAAATTGAGGATGCAGACTCGATTAAAACCATCAGAGCCGCTTATGAAGCTGGTATCACGATAATTGATACCGCTGAAGCTTATGGTGGAGGACATTCTGAGCAAATTATCGCTGAAGCTTTATCTGATGTACGCCTAGACACGTAGCGGCTTGTCGCCAGACATCGCGTGCAGTATGTCACGAAAGTTTTCGCCAACCATCTAAAGTATGAACAAGTGATTGAAGCTTGCATTGACGCGTAGCGGCTTGTCGTTAAACATCGCTCCCTAACCAACCTGAAAACTGATTACATCGACTTTTACCAAATACATTGGCCCTCCGGTGCTTTCAATAGTGAAATAGTACCTATCGAAGAAACTATAAGTGCTCTTAACCTCCTCAAAGAGCAAGGTAAAATCCGAGCCATTGGTGTTTCCAATTTTTCCCACGCCCAGTTAGTAGAAGCAGCAAGTTATGGACGTATTGATAGTTTACAACCACCTTATTCTTTATTCTGGAGACAGGTAGAACAAGATGCATTGCCCTATTGTATCGAGAACAATATTTCTATCCTTGCTTATTCGCCTTTAGCACAGAGATTATTGACAGGCAAATTTGCTCTCGGTCATAAATTTGACCCAACAGATAACCGTGCTAAAAATAAACTATTTCAAGGCGAAAATTTTGAACGTGCCCAACAAGCACTAGGAAAACTGCATCCTATAGCCCTTCTTCATAATTGTACTCTTGCTCAGTTATCTTTGGCGTGGTTAATTGCCCAACTCCAAACAAATGCGTAGACGCGGAGCGGCTTATCGTTAGACATCGCCGGAGCGCGTTTTCCCGAACAAGTACGAGACAACACATCAGCCGCCCAATTGGCAGAAATTGACGCTATTGGACGTATTCTTACTGACAATCTGGATGATAATCAAATTATGTGGAATTGGTGACAATGCAGTTGCGTTAGCTATGCTTATATATCCAAGATACCTTGAACTTTCGTAAAGAGAAGGTTAGGGATCAAATTTATAGCTCTAGATTGCAAAACCTAACAAAAGGTCAACTTTAGTAAAGCAAGGGTTGCAACTCACAAGCTAAGTGCTAATTTAAATAGTAGGACACCAAATAAAATAAAACCAAACAAAAGGGTCAATGACTTAGTGTCCCCGTGTCATCAACCCAAACAGATTTCAGCATATCAAATGTTAGAAAAGTGGCAAAAAGCCTAATGTAGAAGGCAAAGCCAAATCCTAAAGCGGAAAAACGCAAGAATGCTGAGTTTGTTAGTTTTTCAGTCCACCTTAGTTATGAACTTTCAATTACTTAATTAGTTTAACAATTTGAAAACTGTGAACTCAATAAAACCTGGTCAACCTCGACCAGGTTTTTGGTATTTTGTTATGATATAATTTTCTCAGTACAGTAGGCAGTGCCAGAATTAACACTTGAGGAGCTAGTTATGAGACTAGAATAATATTAACAAAAGACAGTTAATATGCTCAAGAAACCTACAACCTTTTGGTTAGAGTACTTCAATTATTTTTGTAAAAAAACAAGCCCACTTGTGTATGTTTGTTTTGTAAAATATAAACTCGAATTAAGACACTGGCTAATTTTCCAGCAGGGAATAAAATAAGACAGCAACGTATCCTGCGAGGAGAATTTGATGAGAGGTTATAGCTTTTTAAATAAAATCACCACAACGATTATTATTGCGACCCTTTCTTTTTCTTGTAAGTCTTCTGTTAGCAGAAATGCAGAACAGGCAAAGGCAACTGAGAAATCGAAGCCACAACCAAATCTTGTTTATGGCGATTTAATCATTAAAGAACAATCAGATTATCTAATGATTCCTGTTACTCTTGCAGAACAGAATGAAGAAAAAGGAATTGATTTAAAACTTTCACGTTCTTATGAAAGGAATAACCAATTGTATAACATCATCTTTTATCAGAAACAAGATGGTGAAGCTCATCTTTTATTAAATAAGAAAGCCATTATTACCTCCTTTGATTTATTGGAGGTAAAAGCAGCAAACAAGCCAACTACAAGATTTTGGTTGTATAGAATTGTTGACCAAGACACCAATACGGATAAAAAACTCAGCAGCGAAGATGCTACTATAGGCTATCTTTCTGATTTATCAGGTAAGAACCTCCAGCAAGTTACCCCAAATAATACTCGAATAATCAGTTGGGTGGTTGTTCCAAGTCAAAATGCAATTTTCCTAAAAATTATCAAAGACTCTGATAATAATAAAAAATTTACAGCCGAAGACAAAACAAACTTTGTTAGAGTCAACCTCGATAAACCCAGTATGGGAACTGAGATTATTAGTGAACAAATAGAGCAAGAAATTAAATCCTACGTTTTTAAATAATTAAATAAGTGTTTTAAACTTTACAGGGCAAAGTTTAGCTGATAGTGCAGTATCAGCTAAAATCGTTTTGGTCTTTAGATATATCCTTTCTGCAATGCGGTGGGTTTGTTCATATCTAGATGGCCATCAAAAAAAGTTTCCAAGACCTAATGATCCCTAACATAGAGAATTATTCGGAAAATACGTGTAATATTAACAACATAGAACTTACTAAGCCAAACACAAGGTAAGGTCTGAGGAAAACTATGTAAGTAGCTTTTGGCGATCGCAAAACTTTCGTTTTGAGCCGTGGGGAAATGACTACGAGCCGCCAATTCAAATCAGCGAACAGCTTTCATTGTCTGAAAGTGATGTTAATCCTACAGTAGAAACTGAGAATTGGGAATGTTTTGAGTCTCCCCAGGCGCGATCGCTATCTCTTCCACCAGTTTCTTGACGCTGGTTGGAGTTTTTACCCAATCTTCTGGGGTATTTGTTCTATCTACATGATTGACGCGCTTCTCTTCCATGCATCAGATTTTCGGATAATTTTCTTCTACCCTCCCCCTGAACGCTTACAAAAATTATCCAGACAAATTGAGGATCTGGAAATTGAGATTAAGTAACGCGATGTGCGACTTATTGTTTCGTTACACAAGTCCGGTGTATGAACGATTG